>JAGBGB010000361.1 GCA_017936205.1 Oscillospiraceae bacterium | reverse complement strand
TGTGCGGTAGCTCTTGAAGCTCTGAGCAGCGGAGCCGTAGCGGAGCAGATCTGCACACAGGGTCTTCAAGGTGGCTGTGCTGCCTTCCTTGTTCAGCTGGGAGTAGGCATAGTCTGCAATGCTGTAGCTGTCCGTGGGGGAGTAGTAGGGCTGTCCCTTCTTGCTGCCGTAGAGGACGGAGGATAGACGGTCGTTCATCTGCACTGCAGTCAGTCCGGTCAGGGTGAAGTAATAATAAGAACCCTGATCTACAGGTAGCAGCTTAACGGTGGTGCTGCCTGTCTTGGTATTGCCTTCGTAGGTGTCCATGGTACATTCCAGATACACCGTGCTCAGATCAAAGTCAACCAGCAGGGTCTTAGCTACGGCGAAGTTCACGGAAATATCACTTGCCAGATTCAGTGTGTGGTTGATCTTCAGGCTGGGATCCTGCAGAGCATTCTTTGCTCCGCATACACAGGCACCATTTGTGAAGCTGTACACTGCAGTAACCGTCTTGTCACAGCGGCTGCAATCGCCTCTGTGACTGCCGTTTCCGAGATCTGTATAGATGTAATCGTGTCCCAATCTGGGAGTGGTCTGAGATTGAGAGATTACGAACTGACATACAGAACAGTATACATAGTCCGAGGTGCCGGAATTCAAGCAGGTTGCAGGAGTGCCGGGAACCGTGACCTTGGTGTGCCCTGTTGCTGCCATAGCTTCGGTCTTGGTGGTCTTACAGACCTTACAGGCATAGGTTTTCACCCCTGCAGTGGTGCAGGTAGGTTGAGTAGTGACTGTTCCGTTGTCATAGCTGTGTCCGGTTGCGGGAATGGTGGTTTGAGCCTTGATCACTGCTTGACAGACACTGCAGTGGCTGCCTTCGGTCTTGCCGGCAGTGGTGCAGGTGGCAGCAATGGCGGCATCGGTCACAGGGCTGTGACCTGTTGCGGAGAGGGCTTCTGTTCTGCTTTCCTTACAGACAGTGCAAGTGAAGGTCTTGACCCCTGCCTCGGTGCAGGTCGCTGCCTTGGAAATCACACCGGCATCCCAGATATGGGGCTCAGTGATCTTATCCCCACAGAGGGTGCATACAGTGCTGTGGGTCTCTGCTCCGTCGGAGACAACGCTGTACTCATGGAAGCAGTGCTCCTCATTCTCCCATACCAGAATGGGATAGCCGTCATTGATGCTCAGGGTATCTGTCAGGTATGCCTGGCCCAGAACAGAGGCATAGCCACGGAGTGTGTCGCCGCTGACCTGTGCGGAATTGGTGGTTTTCAGACCTTCGGGGACTCTTACCAGTCTGACGGTGGAAACGCTGTAGCAGTTGTCTACCAGAGCGTCGGTAACAGCAGCATTGACATTGCCGATAAGGGCATAGACATTGCCTACATTGTAGCAATTGACCAGCTTGGTGTTATGGGCATCACTTGCCAGATAGCCTACGAAGCCTGCGGAAGAGGTGTTGCGAGATCTTGCAAAGATCAAGCCCCTGTTGTAGCAATTCTCAATGACGGCGTTTTGCCCACTGACCATGCCTACAAAGGCACCGGTGTTGCTCTCTGCAAAGACCATAGCCTTATTGTAGCAGCTGCTGATCACAGTACCCTTCTGCGCACAGGCAGCAAAAGCAGCACTACGGGTATAGCCTAATACAATACCGCTTTCGATGCCTACATTCTGGATCCGGGCGCCGGTAGCATAGCCGAAGAGACCGGCATAACCAAATTCCTTCTCCCAGGAGTAAAGATTGTAGATCCGATGACCGTTGCCCTCAAAGGTGCCACGGAAATAATAATTGGCACTTTCATCCTTGCCGCCGATGGGCAGCCAGAGCTTGTTTTCCAGATCAATGTCAGAGATGAGCTCCACGGTCTTGCCGCTGAAGTTGTCGCCCTTACGAACCATGTAGGACAGAAAGCGGAGCTGATCTGCAGTGCCGATCCGATAGATCCCATCGACCTGGGGCAGTGCGGTGGGACGATCTCCGTTCTCCCAGACAAGGACAGGGAAGAGTTTGTTTTGGGTGAAGTAGTCCTCTGCAAAGGAGGCGCCAAGGGTCTGCGCAGAGCCACGGAGATCGGCTGCGCTGAGTTTCTTGGAATTGGTAACGACCAGAGCGTTGGCTGTTCCTACAAGCTCCAGAGTATCCACGGTATAGCAGTTCTCCATAGAGCCTGTGGCGGTAGCGTTGGCACTGCCGATGACGCCGCAGTTGCCCACGCCGCTGTTATAGCAGTTCTTTACGGCTGTGTCGGTGCAGGAGCCGGACAGGTAGCCCAGGATGCCGCCTGCAGAGCTGTTGCCGCCGACGCTCCCTGCGTTGTAGCAGCTGTCAATGACATTGCTTGCACCGGAGGACATACCCACCATGCCGCCAACAGAGCTCTTACCGCAAACGGAAGCCTTGTTGTAGCAGTTGGTGATGGTTACGTTGCTGCGGATGACACCGGCGAGGCCTGCAACCTTGCTTTCACCCATGACCATGCCGCTGTCAATGCCCAGATTCCGAACGGTTGCACCGTTCAGATCACCGAAGAAGCCTACATAGTAGTTCCCGGCAGATACGGACAGATTCTTGATCACGTGTCCGTCACCCTCAAAGGTACCTGCAAACTGTCTGACAGACTTCCCGTCCTCGGAGGCATTGCCGCCGATGGGGATCCACTCCTCGCTTTCTAAATCAATGTCTGCACAGAGCTTCACGGTCTTGCCGCTGAAATTCTGGTCTAACTCATTGACCATATAGGCAAGGGAGCGGAGATCTTGTGCTGTGTGGATCTCATAGATGCCCTGTGTATTGGGTTGCAGACTCTGCATATTCTCATTCTTGTAGGTGAACACACCCAGAACGGGGTATCCGCTGTTCTTAGCAATGTATCCGTCCGGGATATATGCTGCACCTAAGGTAGCTGTTTTTGCCTTCAGATTTGCAGCAGACTGAGAGGAACTGCTCTTCAGGGTGTAGCCGGTGGTAGAATAGACCAGAGACGGACCGCTGAGAGCATAGGAATTGGTGATCACGATGCCGCTTGCGCTGGCGTTGATGCTGCAGACCAGACCGCCGTTGTTTTGACCGTTTAAGGTGCAGGCTGCATAGGAATTGGTGATCTTCGTGTCAACGGTATTGCTGGGGAAGTAGGCAACCAAGCCGGCTGCATTGCCTGTGGCGGTAACATCTGCCTTGGTGTAGCAGTTTTCGATGACGATATTTCCTGCCATGCCCACCAAGCCTGCAGCATTGGTGGTGCCATTGACGGTAGCTCTGCTGTAGCAGTTTGAGATGGTGCCGGAGGCGTGTCCTGCGAGACCGCCTGTCTTATTGGCGCCCTTTACGCTGCCGCTGTTGATGCCGAAGTTCCGAATGGTGCCGCCGGAGACGGAACCGAAGAAGCCTACATAATAGTAGCCTGTAGAGATCTTCAGGTTAGAAACGCTGTAGCCCTGACCGTCGAAGGTGCCCTTGAAGGAGGAACTGCTGGAATCCGAGATGCCGTTGCCGCCGATGGGCGTCCATTCTCTGGAATCCAGATCGATATCCCGACCCAGACGGATGGTCTTCCCGGAGAAATTATCGATCCCTCTGTTGACCATGTGGGCAACTAAGCGGAGCTGAGCGGCAGTGGTCAGAACCAGATCCTTGGGGAGGGTGGTGGTATTCTGCCATGTCAGGACGGGGTAGCCGTCGTTGATCCACTCGCAGTCGTTCATGAAGGAAGAGCCTAAACCACCTGCAGCAGTGACCATGGTTGCCTTGTTCCGCTTGCCGTTGCCGGAATAGCTTTCCAGAGCGGTGTTGTCCGTGATCTCTGCACACTTGATGGCTGCTGTGGAGCGGCAATTCTTGACGGTGACCTTGGTAACGGGGTTGCTGCTTCCGGTGTTATAGAAGCCGATCATGCCTACTTTCCCTGCGGTATCCTTCAGATCGCCTACATGGTAGCAGCTCTCAATGGTAGCTGTTGTGGAGCTGGCAATATAGCCCACAATACCGCCTGCAATGCTTGCAGAGCTCTTGACGTAGCCGTTGTTATAGCACTTCTTAATGGTGCTGGTGCCGCCTAACTGTCCTACAATGCCTGCACTGAAGCCGCCGGAGGAGATCACAC
>JAGBGB010000360.1 GCA_017936205.1 Oscillospiraceae bacterium | reverse complement strand
TATGGATCTGGTGCCTGAAGTGGTAGACGAGCCCGATGCCATAGAGTTAGAGCACATGGAGGGCAATATTGAATTCCGCAATGTATGGTTCTCCTACATTCCCGACGAGTGGGTGCTGAAGGATGTTTCCTTTAAGGTCAAGGCAAAAGAAACCGTTGCCTTCGTTGGCTCCACAGGCTCCGGCAAGACCACCATTCTTTCCCTGATCTGTCGGAATTACGATATTCAGAAGGGGCAGATCCTCATTGACGGTATCGACATACGGAAGATCAAGCTTTCCTCTCTGCGGAAGCACTTCGGGCAGATGCTGCAGGATGTATTCCTCTTCTCCGGCACCATTCGCAGCAACATTCTCCTGCGTGAGGAAGGGATCTCTGATGAAGAGGTCATGAAGGCATGCCGCTATGTGAATGCAGACCACTTCATCAACCGCCTCAAGGGTGGCTTGGACGAGGAGGTGCGAGAGCGAGGCAACAATTTCTCAGCAGGACAGAGACAGCTGCTGTCCTTCGCAAGAACCGTACTGCACAAGCCCTCTGTTATGATCCTGGACGAGGCAACCGCCAATATCGATACAGAAACCGAGCTGCTGATTCAGGATTCCCTGTCCAAGATGCGGAACATCGGCACCATGCTCATTGTTGCCCACCGTCTGTCCACCATTCAGCATGCAGATAATATCATCGTCATGTCTCATGGTAAGATCGTGGAGCAGGGCAACCATGCCCAGCTGCTGGAACAGAAGGGTCGTTACTACCGCCTCTACCAGCTCCAGTTCAACAAGAACCGTCTGTTAAAGGACGAAACTTAAATTCCCTTGATCAGTAAGGCTGCTTTCACACCATTCGGAGAAAGCAGCCTTATTCTTAACCATAGGGAAAAGAGCTAACAGGAAATATCCCCCCTTCTGTATAGATCCCCCTATCATTTTCAAGGTTTCGTGCTATAATAGAATCACTTATTATGAGGAGCTTCAGAAAATGTCAATCTTACTTGATCATCAATTGCGAGAACATATGCCACACGATGCCACGGCATTTCCGATCACTTATTTTCGCAATGAGCTAAAAGCCCTGCCTAATTGGGCAGGACAAACTTTCGCTTAAAAGGAGTCATTATGGTCAAACAAATGAATTACAAAAAGACATTGCTTGCTTGTTATCTCGGCTTTGTGACACAGGCAATCTCTGCAAATTTCACACCGCTGCTGTTTTTGACATTCAGGAGTACATATGGGATCACTCTTGATAAGCTGGCAATGATCCCACTGGTATTTTATTTGACACAGCTTCTGGTGGATCTTGCAGCTACCAAATTTGCTGACAGGATCGGATACCGCACCTGCGTTGTAGCGTCTCAGGTTTTGTCCGCAGTGGGGCTTGTTTTGATGGCAATTCTGCCGGATCTTATGCCCGTGCCCTTTTGGGGCATTCTGCTTTCTGTTGTGCTATATGCCATTGGCAGCGGATTGATCGAGGTTCTGGTTAGTCCCATTGTGGAAGCCTGCCCCTTCGAGAATAAAGATGGGATGATGAGCTTGCTGCACTCCTTCTACTGCTGGGGTGCTATGGCTGTGATTCTGGGCTCCACTGTCTTTTTCGCCGTATTCGGCTTGGAGAATTGGAGGATCCTTACCTTTATTTGGGCACTGATCCCCTTATACAATACGCTGAACTTTATAAGCTGTCCCATAGAGCGTTTGGTGGAAGACGGTGAGAGTATGGGGATCAGCAGACTGCTGAGAACTCCTATTTTCTGGTTGATGATCCTGCTTATGGTCTGCTCCGGTGCATCGGAGGCAACTATGGCTCAATGGGCATCTGCCTTTACAGAATCCGCCATCGGTGTGTCCAAAACCGTTGGAGATCTTGCCGGGCCCTGCTTGTTTGCAATGTTCATGGGCATTTCCCGTGTGCTGTACGGGAAATTTAGCGAAAGGCTAAATCTGACCAAGGGAATGCTTCTTTGCGGTATCCTGTGTGCAGCTTGCTATTTATTGGCTTCCCTGTCCACACTGCCGATCCTCGGTCTTGCAGGCTGTGCTCTTTGCGGCTTGGCTGTAGGCATTATGTGGCCGGGCTCCATCAGCATCTCCTCCCGAAGCTGTCCAAGAGGAGGAACTGCCATGTTCGCATTCTTGGCATTAGCCGGTGATTTAGGTGCTATGGTCAGTCCTGCTATGGTAGGCAGTCTCGCTGAAATGGCAGACGGAGATCTGAAAGCAGGTCTGTTGGTGGCAACAGCATTTCCGTCGGTTCTTGTGTTAGGATTGTTGATCCTAAGGAAAAGGTTCAGGACGGTGTAAGCCTCCCATTTTCTATGTTTTTTCTGAGTCAGTCTATCATTCATGTGGCAATTCAGTCGTTCTGTGCAAATAACTTGACACCTGCGACCACATATGATATACTATGTCATAAGAATACCGCTCACAAAATAATACTGCATCGGAACAGTTGCTGTATCGTTCCGATGCATGAACACCTCAGAGCGATTTCTAAAAACGATTGATCGAGGAGATAGCCTATGAATTTGATCATATTCAGATGTGATGATTGTAACTTAGAATTCTATACAGGAGGTAATTGATCCAATGAAATTTCTGAAAGAACATTATAAGAGTTTTATTCTTGTGCCGATCCTTTTTGTAGCACTCATTTGTACATGCCCGCTTCCACGGCACATAGAGTTTGAATCAAATGGGTGGCAACTTGATATGTCGTCAAAAGAAGCCTTATTTGAGGAAAGTGCAGAAATCTCCATAGAAGGCTGGCATTATCAATTTCTCTTTTTCGATGATTTCGCCAACTTAGATGTACATATCGAATCTTCACAGGCTGAGTATGAATTCAGCATTGATCATAACAAGCCACTCCTCTTCCAACATGGTGATGCAACCTTTGCCCATATCAACTCAGCCCATTTTGAAGGTACAAATCTAAGGCGAGTGCATATATTAAGCCAAGCACCTTGGCAGAATATCCTCATTGAGTTAGAAGGTCTACAGGCACAAGGTGAGCAGATTCTCGGTGTTTTTGCTGCATCAGAAGCCGGGCAGGCTGACCTTACAGCACTGATAGAGGAATATGAGAGACTTCGTTTATCAAACTAAACCGCACGCTTAGCATGACAATCGTATATAAGAGCCGTAAATTAGCCAAAAGCAAGGGCTGTCTCATTTTGAACTGCTCCCTGTCAAGTAGACAGATGAAAAAACAAAAAATTGTTTCTCCAGGATCTCAGAAATGAGGTCCTGGTTTTCTTTTAGGCAGCCTCCAATAAGCTACGGTAAGTTGCCGGTGGCAGACAGTTTAGCTTATG
>JAGBGB010000036.1 GCA_017936205.1 Oscillospiraceae bacterium | reverse complement strand
ATGGTTCTTGTTTATGATCGGGACTATAAGCCGGGTTCTGTAATTGACAGCCATCTATCTCGACATACCGTTGCCGATATGCTC
Source organism: Oscillospiraceae bacterium (assembly GCA_017936205.1). Classification (GTDB taxonomy): domain Bacteria; phylum Bacillota; class Clostridia; order Oscillospirales; family Oscillospiraceae; genus JAZOXB01. The sequence goes on along the minus strand of JAGBGB010000036.1, from coordinate 10,150 downwards.
AAGCCACCTCCTCGGAGACGGTCGGGTCAACCTATTGTCTCCTCCATGGTGTTGCTCCGAATAGAGTTTACAGCATCACGATGTTCCCATGTGATGGGTGAGCTCTTACCTCGCCTTTCCACCCTTACCTCGTCTGTGCAAAGCCACAGATGGGGCGGTATATCTCTGTTGCACTTTTCCTGAAGTCGCCTTCGGCGGGCGTTACCCGTTATTCTTACCCTGTGGAGCCCGGACTTTCCTCATGCGGACACCTTTCGATGCAGGCACGCGACTGTCCGTCCCGGTCACTTTTCTATTGTACTTTATTTTTTCCATCTTGTCAAACATTTCATTATAGGTTATAATATAAAAAACTATGAAATTTTCCGCTGTGCTTGCACAACGGGAGGAAAGAGGCGTGGATCTTGGATCTGAATACCTATTTTGAAAATTTAAAGGGTCAACGTGTTCTGGTTTTGGGACTGGGTGTCAGTAATCGCCCTCTGGTTCGTCTGTTGTTGCAGCACGGTATTCAGGTGGTCGGCTGCGATAAGACCCCCAGAGAAGCTCTGGACGAAGAGCTTTTGGAACTGGAACGGCAGGGATTGGAACTTCACTTAGGGGAGGGGTATCTGCAGGATCTGCAGGGAGATGTGGCATTCCGCACCCCGGGGCTGCACCCCTTGACCCCGGAACTGTGCACCCTGCGCAGCAGTGGCTGTCGGATCACCAGTGAGATGGAAGCCTTCTTCCAAGTTTGTCCCTGCTCCATCATCGGTATTACCGGCTCCGATGGGAAGACAACGACTACTACCCTGATTTCGGAGATGCTGAAGCATGCATGCTACACCGTTTGGATCGGCGGCAACATTGGTACGCCTCTGCTGGATAAGGCGGACGAAATGAAGCCCGACCACAAGGTCGTGGTGGAGCTTAGCTCCTTCCAGCTTATGGATCTGCATTACAGTCCCCATATTGCGGTTGTCACCAATTTGACTCCCAACCATCTGGATGTTCATCGGGATATGGAGGAGTACATTGAAGCGAAGACCCATATTTTCACACATCAGCAGGAGGGCGATATTCTCATCGTCAATGAGGATAACGATATTACACATGACTTCCGTGCTGTGGGGCAGCGGAAGAGCTTCTCTCGTCAACGTGAGGCAACTGCCTACCTGAAGGATGGGAGAATCTTCCTCCACGGCGAGCCGGTGCTGGAACAGACGGATATTCTCTTGCCCGGCATCCATAATGTGGAGAATTATATGACAGCCATCCTTGCGGTGGATGGGCTGGTTTCCGCAGAAGATATTCGCCATGTTGCGAAGAACTTTGGAGGAGTGGAACATCGGATCGAGCTGGTTCGGATTAAGGACGGTGTCCGCTTCTACAATGACTCCATTGCCTCCTCTCCCAATCGAACCATAGCCGGTCTGCGGAGCTTTGAGGAAAAGGTGATCCTCATTGCCGGTGGCTATGATAAGAAGCTGGAATTCGATGCTCTGGGAGAAGAAATCGTCCGTTCTGTGAAGCGGCTGATCTGCACCGGAGCTACGGGAGCGAAAATCGCCGAGGCAACTCGGAATGCACCTGATTACGCAGTGGGTCAGCCGGAGATCCTTATGATCGATGATTTCTATGATGCTGTTCATCAGGCTGCAGCAGGAGCTCAGGAGGGGGATGTGGTACTGCTTTCCCCCGCAGGGCCTGCCTTTGACCGTTTTAAGAACTTTATGGTTCGGGGAAAAGAATTTAAGAAGACGGTGATGGAGCTGTGAAGAAACAAAGCTGTGCCGCTGTGATCGTCGCAGCAGGAACTGCCTCCCGTATGGAGGGGATCGACAAGACTGTGGTGCCCATTTGCGGTGTGCCTCTGATTCTCCGCACGGTTCGGGCTATGGCTGCCAGTGAAAGGATCACGCAGATCGTCATCGTAACCAGAGAGGATCTTATAGATACGGTTCGGGAGCTGTGCAGAGGGGAAGAAAAGCTCTGTGCAGTTGTTCCCGGTGGCAGCAGTCGTACAGAGTCTGTCCTGCGGGGACTGCAGGCGACAAGCTGTGAGCTGGTTGCCATCCACGACGGAGCCAGACCCTTTGTAACAGTGCCGATAATCGATGAGGCTATTGAGGCTGCACAGATCTACGGAGCGGCTGCCCCTGCTGTACCTGTGAAGGACACCATTAAAATTGCAGAGAACAATCGAGTCAGCAGCACCCCTGATCGCTCTGTTCTCTATGCAGTCCAGACACCTCAGGTGTTCCCCAAGAAGGTTATTGAGGCTTGCTTACTGGAGGCGATAGAGAAGGGGATCCCGTTGACTGATGACTGTTCTGCAGCCGAGGCTGCAGGCTTGCCTGTGATCCTGACTACAGGGAGTCATGAGAATCTGAAAATAACAACACCGGTGGATCTGGCTTTTGCCGGAGCTATTGTAGAGAGGAGAGAGGCTCTATGAGGATCGGTCACGGATATGATGTTCACCGCCTGAAGGAGGGCAGGAAGCTGATCCTTGGAGGTGTGGATGTCCCTTATGAATTGGGCTTGGATGGTCACTCTGATGCGGATGTGCTGCTCCATGCGGTGATGGATGCTCTGTTGGGGGCTGCTGCGTTGCGAGATATCGGAATGCTATTCCCTGACCAGGATCCTCAGTACAAGGGGATCTCCAGTATGCTTCTTTTAGACGAAGTCATTAGGCGCATCCATGAGAAAGGCTATAGAGTCGGGAATGTAGATGTGACCCTGATCGCTCAACGCCCTAAGCTGAAGGATCATATCCCCCAGATGATACAGAATCTTGCAAGGGCTCTTTGTGTGGGGCTTGACTGTGTAAATGTAAAGGCTACCACTGAGGAACACCTTGGATTTACCGGCAGTGGAGAGGGTATGGCATGCCATGCAGTCTGCCTGCTGGAAGAAAGAGAGGAGATAAACCATGTTTAAACCACTGAAACAGGACATGAATCCCCAATTGGTCAAGGAACGCTGGAACTATTTGGTCAAATGGGAACGACGGCTGAAGCGGAGCGTGTTGCTCTGTCGGATCATTCAGCCTTTAGGGGCAGCTATTTTTACTCTAAATATGCTCCTTGCCACCATGAATCTGTTCCTATCTATCGGTAATGCAACCGTAACAGAAGCGATCCGGAAGGTGCCCCTTCTCCCTGCTATGGTAGAGAGCTTCCCAAGAGACAGCTACAAAGATGCTCTGATCTTTGCAGGCTGGTTTGCCTTCTTGATCCCCCTTGCCATTAGTGCCTTGGTATTAGGCGTTCTGTTTGCCATTGATTATTATAAGAGAAAGCCTGTTCCCGAGCTGAAGGGAACAGAGGCAGAATGTGCTGAGGCTCTGTCTCATGAGGCCGAGTGGGTCTATAACCTGCGGCGGAAGCTGCCTCAGTGGGCTATTTTCACCGAAACGACTGTGCTGACTGCTTTGACCATATGGCCCATCCTGTCTATCTGTCTGGGTTTCCTGGGCGGAGATGAGCCGGCGGTACTGCAAATCGCTTTGGCTTGCTTCGTGATGTTGGTCTGTCTGTTCGTGGTATTCTGGATCTTTGCAGGCTGTTTTTGGGTGTTCTCCAAGCTGAATGCCCTGTATTACTGGGCTCCCAGCGAATGGAAGTTCTGGAAGATTTTTAACGAAGTCGACGATTATTGGGAAAGTGTGGATCCCGAGGAATATGCCCGACGTGAGCGTGTAGCAGCACAGCGTGGCAATAAGCGGAAAAAAGCATAGAGTATAAGGATCCGTCTCTTGGGAAAGGGACGGATCCTTAGCTTAAATAACAACATTGGAAACGGGGCTCCGTGTGCGATCGATGGCTATATTTCCTTTTATTACATAAATAAATGGATATACAGGCAAATATTCAACATAATATTCAATTATGAAAAAACATGAAAGTTTTATAGACAAAAGAACCAAAATGAATAGGTAATTTTCAGGCAAAACGACAATAAAACAATGCTTGCAAAAATTGGATTTTTTGGTATGATTATATTGATACAGTACGGTGGAGAAATTGAACTGTACAATATGAAGGAGGTTATCTCATGAATAAAAAGCATCGCATTTTATCCATGCTGCTGGCTCTCGCAATGCTGGTCTCTATGTTCAGCGTTCTGAGTGTTTCTGCTGCAGCACCGACTTCTTTGGATATTGCACGCATTGCCGATGTGGCAGATGATGTTGCATTAGCCTTTGAAGGCGCCATCCAGAAGGGAAATCAGGACATTGACGGTGTTTACTACAATGTGACCTATCCCGCTCTCAACCTCACTGATTGTGAACTTGCATCCGAGGACTACATCCTCATGTGTGCCAATGCTCTGGTCGCCCTCGGCGAGGGCAAGGCAGACACTACTGCTATCTCCTTTAAGGATATTGAAGTTGGCTCCCAGGCTGTGAAGAACGGCAAGGGCACCAGCCTGAATAAGGCTCAGTATATGGAGCTGGCAGAGCGTGTTGCAAAGTACGGCAACGCAATGGGAAAGCTGCCCAGCAGCTTCAACCGCCCCACTGACGGCACTTCTGTTTACGAAGGCCGCATCACCATTTACTCCATCGGTCATCTGTTTGCAGAGGCTCTGGCTGCTTACCACACCGGCAAGGCTCTGCCTGCAAGCGTTACCTTCATCCCCGTACACTTCGGTCAGGTCGAGGTTACTCCCACTGAGCCTGCTCCCACCGAGCCCGATGATTGGTATGCTGCTGTTATGGAAGCTGCTGTGAGTGTTAAGACCAGCATGGCTAATAACATTCTGCCCGGCTCCATTGCTGTTGGTCCCATCACTGTTACCCCTGCACAGTATCTGTATCTGGTCATGAATGTGATCGTTGGTCTCTCTAATGGTCAGACCAGTGGTGAACTGAGTGTTCCCACTGCAGCCGAGCCCGAGAATCCTCAGGGCACCGGAACCGGTCCTTGCTACAAGGCTGACTATGTAGACATGTCCAAGCGTACCATCGCATGGATCGACAACAATAAGCAGGCTCCCAACTACAGCACCAGCAGCGATCTTGGTCCTGTTAACTACTATGACCTGCTGGACGGCTTCTCCAGAGTTGTTGCTTGGTACAAGGACAACAAGGCGCTGCCCAACTACACCACCATCTACGGCTGGTCCGGCACTGTTCAGGAGACTACCGTAACCACTAAGCCTTCTACAGCGCCCACTCAGCCCTCTTCTGCTCCTACCCAGCCTTCTTCCGAACCCACTCAGCCCTCTTCCTCTCAGCCTATGACCGATGACTGGTACACCAATGTGATCATTGCCGCTACCAATGTTATCAACTATGTTGCTACTAATGAGGATATGCCTGCAACCATCACTGTTGGTACCACCAAGCTGAAGCTGGCACAGTACCTGTACTTGGCTGGTCAGGTCATCCATGGCTTGAACAAGGGTCAGACCACCGGCTCTCTCAGCGTTCCTTCCTATGCAGAGCCTGAGAACCCTGTGGAAACCCTGACGGCAGGCAACATTGCCAAGTCTGAGTATCTGGACATTGCTACCAGAACTAACAACTTCATGGTCAACAATGGGCAGGCTGCGAACTACTGCAGCACCTCTCTGGGTCAGATGCAGCACCACGGTGTTGTTTACCTCATGGCTACTGTTCTGGACTACTATGCAAAGAACGGCAAGCTCCCCGATACCGTGGCTGTAAAGCCTTGGTATGAGTATCTGGGTATTGGCACCGGTGATGCTTCCTTCGGTAACGACTTCTCTGCCTACAAGCAGTACATGGTTCCCACCACCAACTGCCAGTCCACCAATGCTACTATCATCTCTGTAGCTAAGGCAGGTATGGCATACAGCTCCGGTACCCACGGCGGATTCAAGAAGCCCAGCACTACTTACGAGGCAATGTTCAACCTCATGGAGTACATGGTTGCCAAGATCTCCTACAGCTACTACTATGACACGCAGAAGGGTGCTCTGGGTACTTGGAATGCAAAGGCCGGTAACTGCTGCGACATGGCTCACCTGATGAACGCCTGCGCTCGTGCACTGGGTGTTCCCGGCCGCTATGAGCACTGGAACTGCCAGTTCGCTGTTTCGAACACCGGACATGTATGGTCCTCTGTTTACTGCCCCGATGCTCCCGGCACTAAGTCCACCAACAAGCCCGGCTGGCTCCCGGCTGACCCTGTTAACACACCCAATTACTTGGGATATCAGAACCATACTAACGAGTATAGACTCGGTGGTCCTTACGCTACTCTGCCCTTCTAATCGGTTCTGATCTCTTCGAGAGCTAACTAATAGAACCTGCTGCAAGGAAACTTGCAGCAGGTTCTTGGCTATATTAAGGCGTGTGGGATAGAATGTGGGAAAAACGAGTTTGAAATTCCGATTGTGCGTAGCTCCGAACATCGGTGCAGTACTGCTCATAGGCGGCGAGTAGGCTCATAGCCTTTTCTGAAAGTGTTGCACCTCCTCCGTTTTTGCCACCTGTAGAAGATACCAGCAGATCGAAGCCAAGCTCCTTCTCGGATGCTTTGATAATGGTCCATGCCTTGGAATATGCCATTCCCATCGAAATGGCAGCGGCTCGGAGGGAGTGCTTTTCTTCCACACGGCGTAATAGCTGTGCAACACCGGGGCCGAAGCACTTTTCCTCACCGAAGATCCGCACGGACACGACAGGTCTGAATGTGTGTTCCATATATCCAGTATACCACGGAATACTTGATCCCGTCAACTTTTTCAGTTGACGATATGGTGAAAATGTGTTATTCTTATTGTAGTATAACGAAAGGGGATCGTAGATCATGAGCTTTGTGGAAGCATTAGGGATCAGCAAAGGGATCACAGCCATTATCGGCAGTGGCGGAAAGACCTCTCTGCTCTATGCCTTAGCGGAGGAGCTTCAAGACTCTGTGATCCTCTGTACCACTACTCAGATCTTTCCACCGGAACATATTCCTGTTGTACAACGTGTGCAGCAGGTGCAGGGGATCGTCTGTGTGGGGACTCCTTGTCCCAACGGGAAGTTGGGGACACCACAGCAGACAATAGATCAGCTTGCAGAAATAGCAGATTTCGTTCTGGTAGAAGCTGACGGCTCCAAGCACCTTCCCTTAAAAGCCCACGCAAGCTACGAGCCTGTGATTCCTGAGAACTGCACACAGGTGATCCTTGTGGTGGGCGCTTCGGGCTTAAATAGACCCATTGGGGAGACCGTTCACCGATCTGAGATATTTTATGCCCTAACAGGCTCCGAAATTGCAACTCCTGATGCTGTCGCTGTGGCTCTTCAGAAGGAGCATTATGGGAACCGAGTTTTTATCAATCAAGCGGATGCCGCACCTGAGGAGGCACAGACTCTTGCAAAGCTGCTGCCAAGCCCCGTTTGTGTCGGCTCTGTGAAAGAAGGAGAGATACTATGCTTGTACTGATCCGTGGAGCCGGAGATCTGGCTTCCGGCATTGCACTGCGTTTACACCATGCCAAATGTCAGGTCGTTATGACAGACCTACCTCAGCCTACTGCCATTCGCAGGACAGTATGCTTTTCTCAGGCGATCCTATTTGGAGAAATGACCGTGGAGGATGTAACTGCGAAGCTTGCAGCATCTGTTGCTGAGGCGAAGGAAATCCTTGCACAGGGCTGTATCCCTGTCTTAGCTGACCCGGAGTGTAGCTGTATTGGGGAATTAAAGCCTGATGTACTTGTGGATGCGATTTTAGCCAAACGGAATTTGGGTACCAAGATCACGGATGCCCCCTGCGTAATTGGTGTTGGTCCGGGCTTTACGGTTGGTGTAGATTGCCACGCAGCGGTAGAAACTATGAGAGGTCATACCTTGGGTCGTGTGATCACAGAGGGTTCTCCTATACCCAACACCAACATTCCCGGGCTGATCGGCGGCTTTGCCGGGGAACGGGTGCTTCGGGCTCCGGTGGATGGGATCTTCCGTCAGCTTCTGCAGATCGGAGATCATGTGAAGCAGGGAGATGTAGCCGGAACAGTCAATGGAGAGCCTATGCTGTGCCAAATTGACGGAATGCTCAGAGGGATCCTTGCAGACGGAACCCCCGTTCATAAGGGCATGAAGTCCGGTGATGTGGATCCCAGAGGTGAGAAGTCCTATTGCTATCTGGTCTCTGACAAGGCACTGTCCATTGGCGGCGGTGTGTTGGAGGCAATTTTACGATATTCGGAGGTTAAATAAATGGAAGACATTAAATTGACCAAATTGGCTAAGTGTGCCGGTTGCGGTGCGAAGGTCGGTGCAGGTACTCTGGCGAAGCTTCTGGATGACATTCGGGTGCACACAGACCCCAATCTGCTGGTAGGCTTCGATAAGTCCGACGATGCCTCTGTTTACAAGGTATCTGAGGATCTGGCCCTGGTACAGACTGTGGACTTCTTCCCACCCATTGATGATGATCCTTATATTTTCGGTCAGATCGCTGCAACCAATGCACTGTCCGATGTATATGCTATGGGTGGAGAGCCTAAGCTGGCACTGAATATTATGGCTGTGCCGGAGAGCCTTCCCAAGGAGGCAGTTCATGCCCTCCTCCGTGGCGGCTACGACAAGGTCTATGAGGCAGGTGCGATCATTACAGGTGGTCACAGTATTTTCGACGATGAGCCTAAATATGGTCTGGCTGTGACCGGCTTCGTTCACCCGGAAAAGCTGCTGACCAATTCCGGGGCCAAGGCAGGGGATGTGCTGTTCCTGACCAAGCCTCTGGGTATCGGCATCTTGACTGCCGCTCAGAAGGCAGAGCTGCTGGATGAGGAGACCTCCGCATATGCAAAGAAGCTGATGACCACCCTGAATAAATCTGCCCGTGATGTAATGGTACAGTATCGTGTCCATGCCTGTACGGATGTGACCGGCTTCGGGCTTATGGGCCACGGACTGGAAATGGCACAGGGCAGCGATACCCAGTTAGAGATCTATGTAAATGCCATTGATCTGATCCCTGCATCTCTGGAATTTGCTACATGGGGCATTCTACCGGCGGGAATGTATCGGAATCGGAATTTTGCAGAGGAGTTTGTTGATGCCGGCGAGACCCCCTTGGCAGTGCAGGATATGCTTTATGATCCTCAGACCTCCGGCGGCTTGTTAATTGCTGTAGATCCTGAGGATGCAGATGCTATGGAAGCAGCTCTCAAGGATGCAGTTCCCTCTGCACAGCGGATCGGCAGAGTCCTACCCTACGAGGGCGGCAAGCGGATCTTCTTGAAGTGAAGGAGACATTATTATGACGATCTATTCATCCGCACAACAGCTGATTGGCGATACACCCTTGCTGGAGCTTGGGAATATAGACAGTCCCGCTCGAATTCTGGCGAAATTGGAATTTCTCAATCCCGGAGGCTCTATCAAGGATCGTGTGGCTCGCTCCATGCTGGATGAAGCAGAGCGGGAAGGGAAAATCGGCCCGAATTCTGTGATCATCGAGCCTACCTCCGGCAATACGGGGATCGGCTTAGCCCTTCTGTGTGCCCTCCGTGGCTACCGAGCCATCATTGTGATGCCTGATACCATGTCTGCTGAACGGGTGAAGCTCATGAAAGCCTATGGCGCAGAGGTGGTTCTGGTTCCCGGCGGTATGGCAGGAGCGATCCGAGAGGCAGAGCGGCTGCAAGCCTCCATTCCCGAAGCCATGATCGCAGGACAGTTCCAAAATCCTGCGAACCCTAAAGCACACTATGATACCACAGGCCCTGAGATCTGGGAGGCACTAAATGGGGAGCTGGATCTGTTCGTATGCGGTATCGGCACCGGCGGCACCATCACAGGTGTAGGGCGATATCTGAAAGAGAAGAAGCCCATATCAGTCATTGGGGTCGAGCCCGCAAGCTCTGCCGTTCTTTCGGGGATGGCTTCCGGTTCCCATGGGATCCAAGGCATTGGAGCAGGATTTATCCCTGAGGTTCTGGATCGTGAATTATTGGACGAAGTGCTCTGTGTCAGTGATGAGGATGCTATGGCTGCAGCCAAGCTTCTTGCAAAAAAGGAAGGGCTTCTGGTAGGAATCTCCTCCGGTGCAGCCCTCTGTGGGGCTCTGACCTTGGCAAAGCGACCTGAAAATGCCGGGAAAACCATCGTCACCATCCTCCCCGACAGTGGCACCCGCTATCTGTCTGTAGAGGGCTTTATATAATCCAAAAGGTTGTCTCTTAAGAT
>JAGBGB010000359.1 GCA_017936205.1 Oscillospiraceae bacterium | reverse complement strand
TCGAACCGTCGACCTCCAGCGTGACAGGCTGGCGTGCTAACCGACTGCACCACCGGGCCAAATTGTGGTGGGAACAACAGGGCTCGAACCTGTGACCCCATGCTTGTAAGGCATGTGCTCTCCCAGCTGAGCTATGCTCCCAAGGGCGTTGCTCTCTTGAGTTCGTCGCTCTCAAGCAACGGTGATATTATACACACAATTCGCCGATTTGTCAATACCTTTTTTTAAAATTTTTGAGTTTTTTCAAAATTTTTTAAAAAGAGGGATTTCCTCGGCATTTACAGGCTTTTCAGCAGGGTTTCTACCTCTTGAGGTGTGAATTTATAGATGGTGTCGCAGAACTGACATTCGATGGTAATATCTTTTCCCTCATCAACGATCTCCTGCATATCTTTTTTGCCTATGGTGATCAGGGTCTTTTCTACCCGCTCCCGACTGCAGTAGCAGCGATACTCCACAGGCTCCTGCTCAAAAATATCCAGTTCAAATTCGCATAGGACGGTCTTCAGGATCTCCTCAGGGCTCATGCCACGATCCAGCATGGGTGTTACAGCGCCGGCGCAGGCAATACCGGTCTCGATCTTCATGATCACATCATCGGGAGCTCCGGGCAGAAGCTGGATCAAGTAGCCGCCTGCTACCTTCACACTCTGATCCACATCTACAAGAACTCCCAGTGCGCAAGCCGTAGGAGTCTGCTCAGACTGGGCAAAATACGCTGTAATATCATCAGCGATCTCCCCTGTTACCAGCTCCACGCTGCCGATATAGGGTTCCTTCATTTGCAGATCCCGAATGACCGTCAGCATTCCGTCTGTTCCTACTGCTGCACCTACATCCAGCTTCCCTGCATACTTCTCTAACAGAGAGATCCCCGGATTGGTCACATAGCCACGGACATTTCCCTCTGCATCAGAGGTTGCCAGAATGGTGCCCAAGGGGCCGCCGCCCTTAAACTGCAGGGTTAAGGCGCCGTTCTCTACCTTCTGCAGGTTCCCCATCATAGAAGTCACTGTCAAAACTCTTCCCAGCGCTGCAGTGGCAGTGGGAGTGGTTTTATGCATCTGTCGCGCCTTCTCTACCATTGCGGTGGAGGAAATGGCCATAGCCTTCACCCAACCGTCTGTGGTGATGGCTCTTACAATATAATCCTTCATTACTTTTACTCCTTAAATGCTGCAAAATAGATCCGCTGCTCTTCTGCCGTGGGGACTTCTTTACGGCAATCTCCGTAAAGCTCCACACGGCTAAAGCCTGCTTCCCTCAGCCACAACAGCAGCTCCTCCGGCTCATAGGCATACTCGCAGTGCTGTTCGAAGCTCCGCTCCCACAGGGCATTCCGACGACGGAACAGGTCGATGCCATAATAGCAGATCCGCTCCCCCTCATCAAACTCTGCCCGCCAGACACAGTAGCTTTCCTCATTCTCATCTAAGAACACCTGTCCATCCAAGCCTCGGAGCTTAAAGGGAGTATTGATATCGAAAAAGAATACCCCTCCGTCCTCTAATGCCTCATAGACCCGTCCGAATGCCTTCCTGCAATCCTCAGGCTCTGTAACATAGTTCAGACTGTCCAGGAAACAGCAAACAGCGCCCACCCGATAGGGCAGACGCAGACGCTGCATAGGCTGGCAAATAAAGAAGGGGCGGTTCCCCTCAAGGCTCTCTGCCTTCTGTGCGGCAACGGTGAGCATTTCTTCCGAAATATCCGCTCCCAGAACCTGATAGCCCTCCTGTGCCAGAAGCACAGACATAGAGCCCGTTCCGCAAGCTAAGTCCAGGATCCGTTCCGGCTGTTTCCCATGATCCTTCAGAACAGACTGAAAAAAGGCCAAAACACCCCTATAGTTCACATCTGTGGTCAGACCATCATAAGCAGCAGCCAGAGATTCGTAGGCGATCATTCCTCTTCCTGCATCCGCTCAAAGATCAGATGATATGCATCATTGCCGTTGAGCAGGCTACGGTTAACACGGCTGACCGTTGCAGAGCTGGCGCCGGTCTCTGTCAGGATATCATTATAAATCATGCCGGAGGCCAACATACGAGCCACACGATACCGCTGCTCAATGGCTCTCAGCTCCGTCTGGGTACACAGATCCAGGAAAAAAGCATAGCACTCCTCAGGGGTCTCCAGCTTCAGGATCGCACGATACAGCTCGCAATCCGGATTCGAACGCTTCATTCTGTTGTTCATACAATGCACCTCCATTGTGAATCGTTTAAATAATTTAGTGTATCACCGATTTAGAGTATAACACTTTTCTTTGCAAAAGTAAAGCCCAAAATCAGACTTTCTGAAAATGATCCTTCGACAAGCCGATCCTTGCACCTTAAAAAAAACCGGAAAGCAGGTCTTGGAAGGTCTGCTTTCCGGCAAAGGGGGTTCAGCTCTTAATAGTTGGCAGCGTGGAGCTCAAAGTAAGCCTGAGGGTGTGCACAAACAGGGCATACCTCGGGTGCCTTCTTGCCCATGACCAGATGGCCACAGTTGCGACATTCCCACATAGCCTCCTCAGCCTTCTCGAAGACAGTCTGCATCTCAACGTTATTCAGCAGTGCACGATAGCGTTCCTCGTGTGCCTTCTCTACACGGCCCACAGCACGGAACTGTTCTGCCAGCTCATGGAAGCCCTCTTCATCAGCCTCCTTAGCAAAGCGGTCGTACATATCCGTCCACTCATAGTTCTCCCCTGCTGCAGCAGCTTCCAGATTGGCCTTGGTGTCCCCAATGCCTTCCAGTGCCTTCAGCCACAGCTTTGCGTGCTCCTTCTCGTTATCGGCAGTCCTGAGGAACAAGGCAGCGATCTGCTCAAAGCCCTGCTTCTTAGCAACGCTTGCAAAATAGGTGTACTTATTCCGAGCCTGGCTCTCGCCTGCAAAGGCCTCCCAAAGATTCCGCTCGGTCTTAGTTCCTGCATACTTCATGTGTGATACCTCCATGGTTTATTTGTTGCAATATCAGCATATCAGATTTTCCGTTCAAAAGCAAGAGGTAAAATATAAATTTTTTAAGGATCCATCACCCGTTCGCCATAGCGTCCCACACCACCGCAATGTAATCATTCCCCAAAAAAACAAATTCCGATTCAGGTTATAACCTTTAATAAGCAAACCGCTATATAGCAAGGCCTTCGGCGAAAATCATGCGCTGTAGGGGCGAAGCTGTGTCTTCGCCCGTGGCACTACGATTTTGAACCATACTCAAAAAGAACGATGCTCTTTGCCATTCGGTAGTTTCTCGGGCGAAGACACAGCGAGGCTGCTGAAAAAGTCCCCTTGTAAAAATTTTACCCACAAAACTCGGCGTATTCCGAACATTTTTAAATCATATATCGTAAAATCTCCCGTTTTTTCGGATTACAATTTTGAAATTGGGACTTTTTCAGTGGCCTCCGCGCAATGCGCGCCCCTACGCAGCGGTGAACAAAGCATTGCGATAAATCGGAATTTAGGTTATCACCTTTCGTGGGCAAGGGTGTATATATTGTGGTGTATCGAATACCGAAAGCACCTTCTCTGTAGGGCAAGATGACCCCATCTGAACAACACAGGCCCAATAAGCAAAGAGACTTAATAAAGCAAAGACCGTGCAGGAGAAGAGTCGCTGTACAGAAGCCCTTAACAGGATTTGCACATGCTAAAAGTGTGTTTGGTCAAAAATTCTACTACCTTGTTCAGTATCCACGCTCCAAGTACAGCTATCAGAATTGCCATAATATTGGCTATAACCGACAGAAGAATCGGCGACACATGAAACAGGTACAGGAACTCATTTAATGTTTCCAGCACCTTTTCATGCAGCAAATACAGTTCAAAGGTAATTCCTCCAAGGAAGGAGCATAGCTTCCGCAGGCTTCTCTCCTCTTTCCCTCTACGATCCATCATTTGGCCCAGCAAAAGCATGCCTGACAAGGTAAAGGGCAGGAACAACAGTCTAACAATAGCCCACCAGTTCTCCGGTGCAAGGAGAATGATCCACATAATCATAGCTAAGGAAAGTCCCCATCCGATCCATACGACACCGGATTTAACTGATCTGGACTGCTCAGACCACAGCCCTTTCGCGATCAACATACCGGTCAGAAATGCCGGTATCCGACTAACAAAAAGCTCGTTGACGATAGTAAAGGATCGACGAACGGGACAATAGGAAATGATTAAACACCCTGCAACAATCCCTAAAATCATACAAACAAAGCCCTTTGTCGTTCTCTGCAGAATCTTGTGCAGCAAGGGATACAGGAAGTACAGAAGAATGATTGCAGCAACAAACCAGATCCGCATAGCACCATCAATAAAGAAGCTGATGAGAGACGCATCCCAGAGATAAGCTGCCAATGTAGTACGCCCCATATACCACACATGAATAAAGGCATACCCGATAACAACAATAATATACGGAATAAGAATTTTCACAAGACGCTTTTTCAGGAAGCTTCTGATTTCCGGCTTTTTTCTGAAGGAATAATACAGGCCCAATCCGGACAACAACATAAAAACATCTACACCGGACTGGAATATTGCCGAAACTACGTGACGGATGGTTTGTACCCCCTCCGGCACCTTCACCGTATTGTGGCACAGCATGACAAATATAATCGCCAGCCCCATAAACTGTGTGCGATATTTGCTTAAACTACGAAAGCTAATTCGGTTATTCATATTCCTCCCACCTTTGTACATAAATTTGTCCAAACATCAGGTTTTACATGTGGTCTAATGGACTTTAGTCTTTTTTCTCACAAAAGCCAACAGGCTTACAAGCAGGTCATAAATCCAATTCAAAACAGCAGACAACACCAAAGAGCATATCGCAACCACAAGCACTATGATGGGGAAATACAAGATTCTCCGTTCCATAACAGGCTCGGCTGTCTTCAAAATTTTATAAAAATAGTCATCAAAAATAGAAGAACACAGATATGCACCCAAAGTCCAGGAAGACAGTTTCTTAAGAACGATACCTGTTCTCTCTCCCACACGACTTAAGTTTATCCGGTTCAAAAAGTTGAACACCAAAACACTCTGGATCGTCACAAAAAACGACCTATGTTCCGACCAGCTTCCTTCCACAAACACATCGCCTATGGACCGATATGCATTGAACGCCCCACTAACAGCAAACACTCCAACAATCAGAAAAAAATTGGTGGAGCTCTTCAGCTTTATGGGATACTCCCTAAGATAGCAGCCAATAAAATAATAGGTAATCGGATACAACTCGATCCAATAGTCCGGAACCAGAAAATCGTAATTCTGTGACACGGCAGGTCTCAGCCACCACGAAGGATTAAAAAACTGCCAAATGTTCATTATACTCGGTAGTGCAGTAAGTACCAGGAACATCGCAATCAGCAGTTTCTTCATCTTCTGCGTCATGCCGTTGTACATTCTATTGAGGAACGGAATGATCAGGAAAAGTCCAATATACATTTCGATGTACCAACTATAGGGAGCAGTGCTAAAGGTAAACAGACCCAAAACAGACCCCATAGCCGAAAAGTTTTCCCTGTTAAAAAGGAACTCATATCCTGCACATGCTATACTTGCCAACAAATAAATCCCCAATGTTTGAAAAATTCTGGCATAATAGCTCTTGCATGGAATTTTATCTTTTAAGAGGTATCCTGACAGTATCATAAACAAGGGAACACATATCATAAAGAAGTTTCTCAATGCGGTCATCAGGAGCATAGAGCCGCCTTCCACCACATGGTCATAGAATCCGCTATTCAGGAAGAAATGGACAGATACAACACATAAAAACGCAAAAATTCGTATCACATCCAAATTACAACTGCGCTATTTTCTTTTCTCTATCATTTTCAGCTCTCCATTCTTTCCCTATCTCAGCTCCCGGATCACAGAAGGAAGCAGGTTGATCAGGGTGTGGATTTCCTCTTGGGTAGTCGTATGGCACATAGAAATGCGGATGGAGCCGTCGATAAGCTCAGGATCTACGCCCATGGCTTCCAGAACATGGCTGCGGTGGCCCTTGCTGCAGGCGGAGCCGGCAGAGACGCAGATGCCGTGATCCTGGAGCTTGTTCAATAAGCCCTGAGACCGAAGGCCGGGAACTGCCATGTTGACAATATGGGGGGCTTCCTGCGCACCTATGAGATGCACTCCCTCGATCTGCCGCAAGCCTTCTTGCAGCATGGTTTTCAGACGATTCTGGTGAGCGATATGCTCCATGCGGTGAGGCAGATTCTCTGCACAAGCTGCTGCAAAGCCAACGATCTGAGGAACGCCCTCGGTGCCGCTACGCAAGCCTCCTTCCTGCCCTCCACCCAAGATCATAGGAGGCAGCTTCAAGCCGGGACGGAGGTACAGGGCTCCCACTCCCTTAGGCCCGTGAATCTTGTGTCCGGAAACGGAAATCATATCTGCACCCAAAGTGGCTGCACGGAATGGCACCTTAAAGAAGCCCTGTACCGCATCCGTATGGAACAGAGCATGGGGGCACAGCCGATGAGTCAGCTTGGCCATGCGTTCAATGGGCATCACTGCGCCGGACTCGTTATTGACCATCATGATGCTTACCAGAATGGTATCCTTCCGCAGTGCCTGCTGTAGAGCCTCTACGGTGATCCTGCCCTGTGCGTCAGGCTGCAGATAAGTGACCTCAAAGCCCTGTTCTTCCAGCTTGTGCATGGGCTTACCCACAGCGGAGTGCTCGATAGCGGTAGTCACAATATGCCTGCCACGCTTCCCCAGTCGCTCCGCAGCAGCAGAAATCGCCCAGTTATCTGCCTCCGTGCCTCCTGCAGTGAAGAACACACGGTCTGTCTCTGCCCCCAGAGCCTGTGCCACATCCGTGCGGCATTTCCGCAACAGCCTCGCCGCCTCTACGCCGAAGTGATACTGGGCACTGGGATTCCCCCACTGAGAGGTCAAAGCCTCTGTCATAGCCTCCACACAAGCCTTGCAAGGCTTGGTAGTGGCTGCATTATCCAAATAAATCATAGCAACACAGGGGACGGTTCTATGTGTTGTAAAATTACACACAGAACCGTCCCCTGTGTGAATGTGTGAATGTGTATCATTTAAATTCCGATTTAGGTTATCACCTTTAATAAGCAAGAACCTAAATATTGAGTTTTGCCAAAACGTTGAACAGGGTACTGTAGGGGCGAAGCCGTGTCTTCGCCCGGGGCAGTATCGTGTCGCTACTACCTACAATATATCGAAAATGCTCTCAAATCAGCAACCCAACGGGCGATGACACGGCATCGCCCCTACAGTGGG
>JAGBGB010000358.1 GCA_017936205.1 Oscillospiraceae bacterium | reverse complement strand
CTGCGTAGGGGCGCGCATTGCGCGTCCGGTTCATGTCGGAACGACATGAACACAAAAACCTTCGATAATGATGTGATTCCCGTTAAAATACGAACATTTTTATCGAACCACCATTTCATGGTAGTTCTCGGACGCGCAATGCGCGCCCCTACGAATGGTGCGGAAAATCGGAATCGGAAGCATTGCAGGGGGCTCTTGTCTCTTCGGTTTCCGGATGAGGATTTTTGTGCAATAAAGTTTGGTTTTCACCATAGTATTTTTATTTTTTTTGTTTATGACGTAGATTGAATGGGTTTTTTGCCTTTTTTCCTGTGACGGTCTTGCGAAAACAGCTCCTGCTACGTTATAATGGGTTAAATACCCGATCATAAGGATTTTTTTCATACTGATCGGGCAGGTTTACCCCTTTACGGGCATTATCCCTGAGGGGGAGAAGACTGTTATGGAAGGGAGAAGGTCTTATGAAATTCATTCTGAAAAGGAGTCTGTGCGTGCTTCTGATTCTGTCTCTGCTTATGGGGATGCTTCCCGGTATTGCAGCAGAACAGAGGAACGGAGCCTCCGAGACACGGGAGGCTGCCACCGGTACCGGCAGCAGCTTCGCTGAGAAGAGGGAGGCTCTGAAGCAGCAGATCAACAGCTTAGAGCCCTCGGCACCCATCAACGAGTTCTACGACACCACCAAGAGTGTGTCCGGAGGTTACTTAGTGGTTGATGGCTCCTTTTTTATTGTGAATGTGCTTACCTACAACGGTGATCAGTACGCCTATGTGTTAGATCCCACCATGCCTGCTCTGTACGGCAAGATGCAGGCACTGCCTGTGGTCCTTATGGAGCCGGGGGAGACCGGTCTGCCTGTGGAGGGCTCCTATATTATGGGACTTGAGGACGATGCTCCGGTCTGTGAGGGTATGGCTTTGGAGTTCGTTCATTCTACTACGATGGCAGCGAAGTACCATACTCTGGAGTTAGGCGGACCATACGCCGAGGAGGAGAGAGATTTCTACCTCTACGGAAAGGTATATGATGACGATCCTTCCACTGCAGTGGTACCTAAGATGTCTGTTTATCCTGCCAGAGTCACTGCCTCTACTCCGGGACCCTTTACCGTTGCCTTGGATAACAGAACGGTAAAGCAAGGCGATATCAGAGTATCCTTTACCCACACCGGACCTATGGCCCTTGCAACAGGGAGCCCGGACTATTTCCATTATCTTGCTCTGAATACTGCTGATCCTACGAAAGAGGTCTATTATGAGCTCAATACCAATGACTCCGATAAGGCGGGGTCTCAAACGCCGTTTAAAGATTATTATAATGTAAGTGGAAGGGCGACCTTTGAGCAGGTGTCCTCCTTCCTGTTCCGCAGGCTGGAGGATCGTGCAGATACCTCTCGCCTTCGGATGGCTCTTGTATCCAAGAACATGGAAAATACCCTCTCCTGGGATCCTCGGTATGATGTGGATACCTATGAGGAGTTCTTACAGGCTGTGGAACAGGCTCTTGCACTGTATGATCAGTATAACGGAGCCTCTCTCTCGGCAGCGCAGCTGAGCAATGCAAGGACTGCCATAGAGCAGAGCATCCGCAGCATGATGGATCTGTCCTCTGTCCTTACGATCAACACCCAGGGGGGTGATCTGGGCACGGATGTCTATTCCTTTTCTGCCAATATGTTCCTCTGGAACGAGGCTGAGATGAACAGGCTGACCCTTGAGGCAGAGCAGGCTGCCAAGGCAGCGGCAGAAAAGGCAGGGAAAACCTATACCTACAACGGCTTCTACTTCACCGGCACGCCGGGTGACACGAACAGGGCGAAATATTATCCCGTGTTTAGCCGCTGGAACGATGCCACAGGTATGCGTGAGCTTTTGCATAACGGAGTGGAGAATGTTGCGGTGGAGGCGCAGTCCTACGGTATCTACAGCGGCCTTGCCTCTGAGACCCTCTCCTCCTCCGGTTCACCTCTGAAGAACAGCACCACCGTAACGGATGTGGGCTTCTGGGAGCCCTCTGACCGGAAGGTCAATGGGGTCGATGTCCGGAAGTTCTACTCCGATGTGCAGCTTCCCTTCAAATACGATCGGGAGACGGGATACTATACTCTGGACAGTAATACCAATGCGGTATTCTTCCCGGATGAGCCTGCAGACGGGGTGAGCTTGGAGATCTCGGACAAGCCTGCCGTCTTTATTTCAGGCGGTGGCGGCGTTGGCACGGCGGCTGATCCTTCGACCTTTGTAACCGGAAAGCTGTCCACCTATGGAGTTTACGATGCCTATGTAACGGGCTTCCAGCCCTTTTCCAAGCTGACGGACAGAAAGTGGGCAGGCTTTACCACCTCGGTTCCCTTTGATATAACGGCGGGAAGAGAGACCGTTGACGGCTATCTTATTTCCGGCGTACCTGAGGTGGATTACGATAACCGATTGGGAGAAATGGGCAGAGCTATCTACGGCTTCGGCATGGCAATGACCGTACCCTTCCGTCTGAGTCAGGACGGCAAGGTCAACGGTGAGAATATTACCTTTACCTTCGGCGGCGACGATGATGTGTGGGTCTATGTGGACGGTAAGCTGGCGCTGGATATCGGCGGCAGCCACGGTGCCATTCAGGGCTCCATAAACTTTGCTACAGGAACCGTGGAGGTCTGGTGCGAGAAGTATGACCGCATCATAGATCTGTCCGGGAACTACGGCAGAGATACCGGCTTGTACAACTGCTCCCGGTCCGACGGCACATATGGTACCTCACTGGACTGGGAGGGAACGAATGTCTCTGTTATCGGCATGAAGGACGGCAGCACCCCTGCCAGACTGTATCAGGAGAATCTCTACACAGGGCTCTGCAACGGGGTAAGTGCCACTGAGGAACAGGTAGCCGAGTTTGCCAATGAGGGGAGCCATACTCTGCAGATCTTCTATATGGACCGTGGACAGAACCAGACCAACTGCTATATCAGCTTCAATATGCCCCAGCCTGATAAGCTGGTGGTGGAGAAGGAGATCTATGAGACCTACGGTCAGATGGCGGATGGAAGCCTGACCCATACCACCGAGCCCCTGGCCCCTCAGTGGATGGAGTCTTTAGAGGGGGAGAGCTACAGCTTCCGCCTTCTGGAGAATGGAGAGCCTGCTGCAAATGTTCCCTACTGGATCATGGAGGGAGACTACCGTGTAGCGGTGGGCAGCACGGACGAGAACGGTACCTTCACCATGACCGCAAAGCAGCAGGTGCACTTCCAAGGTTTGGATATGACCACGGATAAGCACTACAGTGTAGAGGAGCTCATATCCGGCAACTGGGGAGCCCCTGCCTATACATATCGATACGAAGCCGGAGGCACTACCGTAGATGGACAGGGCAACGGATATACTCCTACCGTGGGGGAGCCCTATGTTCCTGAGACTCTGACCATCCGCTGCACCAATACCTGGTGCGGAGCGGAGTTAGAGGGACAGCCTCAGAAGGTGGTTCTGGATTATGGCAAGCCCATTGATATCGAGGTTGTCCGTAATGCAGTGGTAAACGGTGCCTCCGAGGTGATCGTCAGAGAGGCGGAGCTGCTGTATGCTGCCCTTTCGGAAGAGGATAGAGCCTACGGCGAGATCTCTGCCTACCTGGATCTGAATAAGGACGTTATGGGGAATACAGATGGCAGAGCGGATTCCTTCCGCTTCACCCCCATGAAAATGCTGGATCGGGTACTTCCCATCCGTTGTACGATCCTTCTGACCTTCGAGACGGGGGAGCAGCGACAGGTGGAGATCCCTGTCTATGTGATGCCTGCTACTGTCATGTATTATGAGACCGACTTCCTACGGGAGCAGGCTGAGGAGCTGAGTCTTGAGGTAGTGGGCTCCAAGGCAGAGTCCCAGCCCTGGGCAACGGAAGGGACCTCTCAGCAGGAGGTACAGGACAACGGCTATGTGACCGATCAATTAGATGACTTCGTGATCCACAAGGAGAGTATTCCCAGCAATGCCTTCTTTGCGGATTTTGACGGAGATACTGCACGCTATTTATCTGATCCCATCTATGACGGACTGGATCTGGATACAGCAGAGGACTGGTCCTACCAGGACCAGCATATGAGCAAGCCTAAGATCGATACCGCACTGGGAACCTTGACAATGGAGATGAAAGCCACCGGCAGCGGTATCCGACCGTATATACAAACCGGCAACGAGCTCCTGCGTGATTATCATTTGAACTTCCACCCCGGCGAGGATTACTACGCTCAGGCCAGATTCAAGCTGGAGGATCTGAAGCTGGAGAATGTGAATGCTACCAGCCATTTTATGATCCACTATTATACAGGACCGGACAAATACAGCCTGGAGAATGTAAATCAGGGAAGCAATGCAGACACCATCCTGAAGGATCTGGGCTCTGTCAGGATCCCGGAAGAGGCTTTTACCTCCGGGGAATATGTGACGGTTTCCTTTAAGCTCAATCAAATCCCGTACACAAGGATCACGGCTCTGCGATTCTTCTTCTCCAATGTGACCGGGAAGTCTGAAACAGAGTTGGGCAAGGTCACTGTGGATTACTTCTATATTGGTCCCTTAACAGATAAGGGCTCCGAGCACGGGCAAGATCTGAACGGAGATGTGAGACAGGAGCTGTTCTTCGACTTCGATAACAGTATGCAGGCACAGCAGCGCTATCAGCAGTCTCAGTATAACCTGAACCTGAAGGGCGTGGCTGCCTACAGAAACATGGATACCGTAAAGCCTCGCTCTACCGCTGCGGATTCCGTAGAAGGAACCTGGTGGACCTCCCAAAACAATGCCTCGGAGATCACCATAAACAACCAAAAGGGAACCCTGTCCATGGATGTTACCAATAGCACGAATAGCGCAGCCACCCGTCCCTACGGTCCCTATTTGGGAACGACCTCCCTGCACCATACGGTAGCATGGGCAAATACTGAAAGCGTGCCCTATCATTCCTTGGACTTTACGCCCCAAGGAGAGACCTGGTTCTACATTCGCTTTAAGCTTGCGGGCTGTGCAGAGGATACTGCTCATTCAAAGGAAGATCCTTTGGGGAACAACAAGCTCTATGTTCAGTTCTCTGTGATAGATGAGAACGGAAAGGGCTATTACGCATACCCCAACTATACCTTTAAGAACGGAGAGTATATTACCGTAGCCTGCGATGTGACCGACAAGGTCAACCAATGTCTGGCGGTCAGCTCCATTCGCTCCCTGTATTTCCGCTTCACCCATTTGAAGCAGTCAGGGAGCGCCAAGGGCTCCGTTGAGATCGACTACATCTATGTAGGGCCTAAGAAGGCGGCAGCCAATACCCATGAGGAGATTGTTTCCGCCATCCGCAGCCCCGAGGCAAGGAATGTCTATGTGGATTTCACGAATTCCTACAATGATCAGTACCGCTATTCCTCCCAGCTTTACGGTGGGAAGAACTTTGACCTTGTAGGAACCTGGCCCTCAAAGAGCTTTTTTACGAAGAGTGTAGAGGATGGGGCACTGAAGCTCACTGCCACCCAGGCTCTGATAGACAAGGAAGACGGTTGGGGAGATCTGTGTTCTCCCTCCGGAAGCCCGGTACAGTCTCCCTTGCAATATTATCTGTCCGGGGACAATGATATCCTGAGATTCCGTGCGAAGCTGGTGGGAGCAAGCCAAAAGGGCAGTTATGAGAGCTGTATAGGCTTCGGCATAGGCTGGACGGAGGGGAATGTGGTCTTTGGTGATATCCCACGATATGCCTTTGCCATTGAGCCGGAGGAGATCGTAGGTCAGTGGAGGGAATACACCATTGAACTGGGGGATGATTACGCCAATCAGAGCAATAAGATCACCCATATTTACCCCTATGTAAACGGCTTGCAGTTCGTTGAGGATGGATATTTGCTTATCGACTACATCTACATAGGACCGGCAGATGAGTTTGAAGCCCCTGTTGCAGATCCGCAGGAGAATGCAGTGCTGATCCACTTCGACAACACCGATGGAGATAAGAAACGCTATGCAAGCACCCTCTACAGCGGTGTAAACTACGATCTGGCAAGCAACTGGGACAACTACCATTTCGACTTCAGTGTGGAGAAGAACAGCATGAAGCTGAGCCCTAAGAGCACATACAGCAGTGCAAGCAATTACGGCTCCATGTACCCCCAATATGACAAAACGAAGCCTACAGCTGCCCTGAACTACCGAATGACAGGCAACGACCATTTCCAAATGCGCTTCAAGTTTGTCAATGCCCAGGGGATCAGCAGTACAGCGGCAAGGGTGGAGATTGTCTTCGGACCGGATCTGTACCCCTATACCTCCACATCCAATGCCTGGGCACCCAAGCCTTATAATGCAAATCTGGTTAAATGGGAGCTCAATGAGGAGCAGGTGACAGGTGGAGCATGGATCACCGTGGACGCCGATCTGGCGGACCATAACTGGGTGGACGGGCCCATTGATCTGATCCGCTTCCTGATCCCCAGATTCCAGCATATCCAATTCAACTCCGGCGGATATATCCTCATTGATTATATCTACCTTGGACCTGTGGTAGAAGGTCGTCCCGTATCCGACAGCCTGTTCTTCGGCTTCGATGATATGCAGACGGATGCAGAGCGTTACAGCTCCGATGCTTACGGTGGATATAACTACGATGCTTATGATCCTGCCAATCGCATTGGCTATTGGGCAACCCACCCCGATTACCATGAAGATAGAAACAAGGCTGCCTATGAGATCGTTCCCGACAACGGAACCTTGTCCTTGGATGTATCTAATGTAAGTCCGACTAATGCAGATGTGATCGGGCCGTGGATGATTAGCACCTCTACCTCTGACATATATAACTTTGCACTAAGCTATCGGACCTTTAGCTATGTTCCCGAAAACGCAGAGTACATGCAGATCCGTTTCCGTTTGAACAATTGCCTGTTAAAGGAAGGGAAAGAGTCCTGCTTCGTATTCTGTTACGGTGGCTACGACAAAAATGGGACTTACGGTACTTATTTCGATAATCGAACAATGTATACCGTCACAAATGGACAGTATCAGATCGCTGTGATCTCTCTGAATGACGGATTCCGCAGCATGGGGAAGATAACCAATGTGGGCCTCCGTTTTCAGAATATTTACAGTACCGCAGGGGGAAGTGTGGATATCGACTACATCTATGTAGGACCCGGGGAGCTGGCTCCCGATCCTGTGTATGGTTACGATTCCTCCTACACCGACGATGCTACCCTGTCCAACGGTAGCAGCTGGGTGGTAGAGGGCTCCGGCGTGAAGCTGAACGAAACGACCTCGGACTACACTCAGGCACAGTTCTCCTTCCGTGGCACAGGCTTTGACATTATCAGCCGTACCGGTATGGAGCAGGGTGCTATCCGTGTAGAGGTTAAGCGGAAGGATGCTCCTGCCAGCGAGGATCCTGTTAAGACCCTGACCGTCAACAACAAGGGCGAATTGGAGCTGTATCAGATTCCCGTGGTATCTGTTGAGGGCTTGTCCTACGGCGAGTATACCGTGACCCTGTGGGTCAATAAGGCAGTGAGCACCGGCATCTCCTTCTTAGACCGGGGAGGGCAGTTCTACCTGGATGCGGTGCGGATCTATGAGCCCATGGGCACGGACTATGATGTAAATTCTCTCATTGCCGAGGCATACAAGAGTGACAAGGAGGCATATCCCCATATCAAGGAGATCCGCAACATCCTCCTCAGCGCAGACAACTTCGCACAGCTTGTAACGGCAGGAGAGGGGGCGATCTTCGTGGATGCTCATAATGCTCCTGAGGCAACCGTCCCCGCAACGGATAACAACGGTGAGACCACCAACGAAACGGTTACCGTGACTCCTCCGGGGATCCAGATCAGTGAGCACTATGTTGCGGATGTGCAGACCTATAACAAGGTCGGACCCAAGAACGAGGTCTATCTGGCACCGGGACAGGCAGTGGCCTTCCGCCTGGATATTTCTACCTCTTATATGCCTACAAGTGTGGATGTGGGAGTCAAGAACATTGCACCCGATGAAACAGGCAAATTTGCCGTAGGTGTGGTGTCCAAGGATTCCACAGCACAGGATCTGCAGATCACCTACCGCAGAGAGATCCCTGTGGGCAGTGCCACCTCACAGTACTATGCTTTGGAGCTGAGCTCTGATGCCCTGTTTACGGAAACCGTAGAGGGGAAGCCCTACCGCTACTGCTATATCGTGCTGTATAACGATTCTACCGCCAAAATTTCTCATGAGGACGGCGCCGGAGAGGGGAAGCATATTCTGTCCGTGACGGATATGAAGCTTGCCTATGCGCAAACTCCTGAGGTAGGACTGCCTAAGGATCAGATCACGGATCCGGAGATTCCTGTACTGCCTCAGGGAGAGGGCGACGGGAAGCGGTCTGCAGGCACATTCTTCGACTTCAAGGTAGACGACCGAACCTTAGAGGCTGCCGCCCTGTTCATGAAGGCAGTGCTGGAAACCCCCGTCCTTGTAGAGGATACGGACCTCATGCACTCCCTGAATCTGGCAAGTGACATTGCTCTGAATTATGCCATCCGCAAGGAGAAGCTGGCAGACTATGACAGCTTCTGTTTAGAGTGCGTGATCCCCGTATACCGTGACGGCATCCCGGTAGCCGAGGAGACGGTCTCCATCGACCCCGTAGAGCGGGATGGTCTGTACTACTTCACCTTAGAGGGGCTCACGGCGGTGCAGATGAACGATGTGATCCATGCCACCCTCCGTATGGAGAAGGCAGGGCGCTCCTATTATTCCGAGACCGACCGCTACTCCATTGCCCAATACGCCTATACCCAGTTGGGCAAGACCGGGATCTCCCCACAGCTGCAGACCCTGTGTGCAGAGCTCCTGCGATACGGCTCCGCCGCACAGAGCTTCAAGGGCTACCGTACCGCTGCGCTTGCAGACGGAGCTATGACAGAGGAACAGAGAGCGCTGCTCTCCGATCTGACAGAGGTGAGCTTCGGCTCCCATAACCGCCAGCTGGGAGAGCTCTCTGAGCCCACCATCGGCTGGAAGGGGAAGGCGCTCCTTCTGGACAGCAAGGTGACCCTCCGCTATGTCATTGATACCACGGGCTATACAGGCAGGATCCAAGATCTGAGCCTCCGTGTATCCTATGAGGATCACAGCGGCGAGGAGAAGACGGTTCTGCTCACGGATCCCAAGGTGTACGGCAGCGGGGCAGGCTTGTACAGCTTTGACTTTGACAGCCTCCTTGCCGCCGAGCTTCGCACGGTTCTCTACGCCGCCGTCTACGCAGGGGACACTCAGCTTTCCGACACCCTTGAATACAGTGTAGACACCTACGGCAACAACAAGACCGGCACACTGGGTACCCTGTGCAGAGCCCTCATGGCATACAGCGACAGCGCCAAGGCATTTTTTGCAAAATAAACCCCAAAACAGCCCGGACGAGGGATCACCCCCTCGCCCGGGCAATGCTTTCATATCGATGGTGCGGCAAAATTCGATTGATCGCTATATCTATCCCATTTGTTCGTAGGGAACGGCCTGCGTGCCGTTCCCTGCACCGCCATCACAGAAATTGTCCGGCGATCGGCGAATTTCACCATATGGAAGCCCTCCGGAACGGCACATAGGCCGTTCCCTACGGTGTTGTAGGAAGCACTCGTCGACAAATCGGAATTTATCGCACAGCTTCGTTCACCGCTGCGTAGGGGCGCGCATTGCGCGTCCGGTTCATGGCGTAACGCCATGAACACAAAAACCACCGAAAATGATATAATTTCTCCAAAAATCGCAACATTTTTTACAACCACCAATTCTTGGTGGTTGTCGGACGCGCAATGTGCGCCCCTACGAATGGTG
>JAGBGB010000357.1 GCA_017936205.1 Oscillospiraceae bacterium | reverse complement strand
GTCCGCTTCTGTATGGAGGATGGTACAGAGCTGGCTTGCCAACAGGTTCCTTATCTGGGCAAGGCTGTACCGCCTCAGGTTCCCGTAAGCGATGAAAGCAAGGTCTTTGTGGGCTGGGATACAGATGATTATATCTGTGTTACCGAGGAATTGACGGTCCGCGCCCTGATCCGTGATCGGGATGAGGTGGCTTGTGTTACCCTGGACAAGAATAAGCTCACAATGATTTCCGGAATGTCCTATGATCTAATGGCTCGGGTTTCTCCCGTGGACTATGAGAATCACAGCCTTGTTTGGAGATCCGGAGATATTACCGTAGCCACCGTGGACGATCAGGGTACGATCTGTGCCCTTGCTCCCGGTGAGGTGGAGATCAGTGTATCTCTGGCAGGAGAGCCCCTTTCCATTGCCAAGTGTCTGGTCACGGTTCAACCCAATCCCTCGGAGGATATCTGCCTCATAGCCGGTTCCGCTCTCCGCCTGGATAAGCAGCTTCTTACAGGTGTTTTGCCGGGTCGGAATACCGTAGAGCAGGTCCTGTCCCAGATCAATTCTCAGGAAACCGCCGCCTATTCTGCTGAGGGCAGATTGCTGCAGAAGGACGAGACCATGGCAACCGGGGACATAGTGGTGCTCATGGACCGGGAGGAACGGGTGCTGGATACAGTTACTGTTGTGGTAGCCGGAGATGTGAACGCTGACGGACAGGTGAACAATAAGGATGCAGCTATGCTCCTGCGGTACACAGTCAATAAGGAGCAGCTTACAGCACTGCCTATGCTGGCAGGGGATACCAACGCAGACGGCCATGTCAGCGTGCGGGATGTTTCTGTTCTGCAGCAGTATTTGCTGGGGATGGAAAGCCCCCTGTCCTGACCAAGGGGGAAGGAGACAGGATTATGAAAATGAAATGCAAACGCCTTACGGCTTCTGTGCTGGTGGCGGTGCTCTTGCTGGCACTGCTGCCCACAGTCAGCCCCCGGGCGGCAAGCGGTGTATCCGATTGGGTCTTGGCATCGGAGGCTCCTTCCTGGGCACAGATCACCGATCGGAAGTACACCTACGACCTAACCACCACCACGGAATCGAAGGAAACCTCTCTGGCAGGCTATACCCAGACAGGCAGCTATTGGGTCAAATCCGGAAACGGTGCTGCACACTACGCAAGCTTCCCCTCGGGATATGATCCCACCCACAGCTATTATACCGGTTGGAGGAAGAGTGCTTATACCGCCTCTGAGACCCAGACCGCAAAGCGAGAGGTTTCCAACACCTTTGCCGGCTATGTCTACTGGCACTGGATGTATGACTGCGGCGGTGCGGCAGCCTCCAGCGCATGGAGAAATATTTACTATCAGAAGGGAACCCGTGGATACGGATATAAGTACTTCGGCGCCTTTGTTTCTACCACCAATTACAGCAAGGCTCCCGGGGGCACCTACTCTACGGCAGATGCAAACGCCGGCTACCAATGGTATGAGGTTCCCCTGAGTGATCGCAGCAGCTATGCCGCGACCCAGGGAACCCGGTTCTGGTACAGATTTAATTATTACACCAGCTCCTATACAGATTACTACAAGATGTTCTGCTACAGTAAGGTTGAGAAGCTGGAAAGTGCCACAATGCCCACCGGCTCCGGGGTTTCCAATGTGCAGGAATGGGTCAAGTACTTGCTGCTGACCAATGTCCGCTTTGACGTGAATTACGACTCTGTCCCTGTGAATCGGATGCGTGCTCCCACAGTGGAGTCCGGCTGGAACAAGGAGGCAGACGGAACCCTGTCCTATTCTCACAGTGGCGTTTCTGTGGTCTATGACTCTGCTGACGAGTCCTTCACCTTTCACACAGGGGGGCAGAGCATAGAGGGGACAAGTCTTGAGCTCTATCGCTTTCCTCTGGATGAGACACTGCCTGTGGGTAGCTATGTCAATCTTTCTGTCCGCTGCTTAGAGGGGACTCAGCGGCTGGACAATGCTTGCCTGGTGTTGGAGGGAGCCCCTCTTAATTCCAAAGCGCTGTCTCAGGATCGCTGTACCATGGGAGTCTATCCCCCTGCAGACGGAGGCTGGTATACCATTTCCACCGGCCCCCTGACAGACTATCAGTCCCAGAATATACAGAGCATTCTCATTTGGCTGTGGACCTCAGAGGGAAGTGCAAGCTTCGATCAGATGAAGCTGCAGTTTTCTGTGAGCTTTACCGGTCAGTCTCTTTCGGCTGACGGGATCTGCAGCACACCCATGGAACGCAGTGCCTACTGTGCTCAGGCCTACGGCACCTTGCCTCAGCCCCGGCGAACCGGCTACAGCTTTGCAGGCTGGTACACCCAGAGAAACGGGGGGAGCCTTGTTACAGCCGATACGGTCATGACACAGAATACCCCCCACAGCCTCTATGCCGCCTGGACTGCCAACAGCTATACCCTGCTTTTAGATGCACAGGGAGGCACCGGGACAGATGCTGTCAGTGTAACCTACCACAAGCCCATCGGGGAGCTGCCTGTACCTGAGCGGCAGGGCTACAAGTTCTTGGGCTGGTATACGGAGCCCAAGGGGGGTACCTTGGTGGAAGCCACTGAGATTGTGGATTTCACAGGGGAGCGAACCGTATACGCTTGCTGGATCCCCAATGAGCTGCTGCCCTGCGGTGAGGGACTGTCCTGGGAGCTGAGGGGCAACCGTCTTGTGATCAGCGGAACGGGAGCCCTGATGGATTATGCCGAGGGCGCATCTCCCTTCTCCCTGCTCTCGGGCTATATTCGGGAGCTGGTGGTAGAGAAGGGCGTGAGTGCCATCGGTAGCAATGCCTTTGCGGATCTGTCCAATGTTTCTGTTTTGGTGCTGCCCGAAACCGTGGAGCAGCTGGGACAGGGGGCGCTGGACGGCTGTACGGCACTGAGCAGCCTAAGAGTGGAGAGTCCTCTGTGTCAGCTCTGTGAGCTGCCGGAAAATCTGTCAGAGATCATTGGGTATTCCGGCTCTACGGCGGAGACCTATGCCACAGAGCATGGGATCCCATTCCGCAGCCTGGGCTTCTATCAGCAGGCAGCCGGGTTCTCCTACCGCTATCAGGAGGAGAACGCTACCCTCTATATTCACGGCTCCGGCGCTCTGCCTGACTATGCAGTAGGGGAGGCCCCTTGGTATGCCAAGAGGCTCACCCTAAAGGCTGTTCAGATCACGGGAGAGATCAGCTATATTGGTAACAACAGCTTCGCTGGCTGTGAGCAGCTCACCGGGATCACCCTGCCCAAGACGGTGAAGAGCTTTGGAGAGAATGTTTTTGAGGATACGCCCTGGTATACATCCAAGGCTCAGGGAGTCGTGATCCTGAACGGTGTGGTTTACGGCTTCCGACCCGGCAGCGGCGACAGCAATTTGGTGCTCAGCGGCGGCACAACGAAAATCGAGTCCAATTTCTCCCTGTTCGCAAGAGAGGGGGAAACAGGGCTACGATCCCTGCAGATCTCTTCCTCCGTCAGTCAGATCGAGGATGGCGCCTTGTCATGGTTCAGCCAACTGTCGGAGCTGACAGTGCAGAAGGGCAATGGGGCATATCAAACGGTGGACTCTGTGCTGTATTCCAAGGACATGAAGCAGCTGATCTCCTACCCCGGGGGATTGAAGGGCAGCTATCATCTGCCTGCCTCTGTGGTAAGGATCCGCCCCTATGCCTTTGCAGGCTGTAAGTATCTGACAGAGATCCATCTGGGACAGCAGGTACAGAGCATTGGTGCCGATGCCTTCTCCGGCAGCGGTTTGAAGACCATTTACGGCTATTACGACAGCTATGCGCGGCAATATGCTGAGGAGAATGGGTATCCCTTTGTGCCCTATACCACCACAGTGACCCTCGACAGCAACAACGACTCCCGACAGCTTACTACCATAGAGGTTTATACAGGCTCAGCCATAGGGCCTCTGCCTACACCTGCCCAGGCAGGGTACCGTTTCTTAGGCTGGTTCCTGGAAACGGAGCAGGAGGACCTGCTGATCACTGCCGATTATGTGGTAAGGGAGGATATGACGCTGCTGGCATTCTGGGAGGAGCTTCCCGAGGAGGGACCCTATCTCCAATCCCTGTCTATTCTCTCCGAGCCCAATAAGCTGAGCTACTACTGCGGAGAGAGCGTTCTCACAGAGGGACTGCGTTTACAGGCGCACTATTCCGATGGTACGGTACAGACGGTAACAGAGGGCATGGTTTGTATGCCCACCCGATTGAATACCCCGGGCACCCAGCTTGTGACGGTGTACTATGGCGGCTTAAGTGCCTCCTTTACGGTTCAGGTAACACAGGTGGTTCCCGTTTCCCTTACGCTGATCAGCCTTCCCAAGGTCTTGACCTACTATGTTACAGCAGAGGAAGAGGGGACCGGTGCCCTCCAAACCCGGGGCTTAACAGCCTTGGTGGAATATAACAACGGAACCCAGCAGCTGATCACCAACAGTGGGGAATTTGAATATGTCTATGACCTTTCCAAGGCTTCTGAAAGCAGCACCGTCAATGTGAACTATCGCCGGGGAGACGTGGTGGTTGCCGCCTTCTACCAGATACGGGTGTTGGAGAAGCCAACCCTCTATTCCGAGGATCTCAGTGCGAAAACCGGGGAGGAAATTACGGTTCCTATCTATATTTCCGGGAACACAGGCTTAATGGGCCTTGGAGTGGAGCTGCGCTATGATGCCTCTGTGCTGGAGCCGGAGACCCTTTCCGGGAATATGTCGGGCACCATCGGTTGGAATAAGGGCTACGCCGAGCCCGGAAGTCTGAAGCTCCTGTGGAGCCATTCCGAGGAATATTCCGATGATGGGCTGCTGTTCTCCGTAAATTTCCGTGTTTTACCCCAGGGAGCAGCAGGAGACAGTGAGGTTACAGTCAACTATTTGGAGGAGGATTCCTTCAATGGCAGCTACGAAGGCGTACAGTTCCATTGCAGCTCTGCCGTGATCCGGGTAGAGCGGGTAGAGAAGCCCACCTTCTACTCCGATGCCTTAACAGCAGAGGCAGGACAGTATCTGGATGTTCCCGTGTATATTAAGAACAATGTAGGTGTGGAAGAATTCTCTGTATTCACCATGAGCTATGATAAGCAGTTCTTTGACTATGTGCAGTCCGTAGGAAGCTCTGATGCTGTGTTCAGAATCACTCAGCAGGATGGGAAGCTGAAGATCCTGCTCAACGAGATCTCCGCCGCAGGGGAGGACGGCTTGCTGATGACCCTGCGTTTTAAGGTCAGTACAGAGGCTGAGGGCAGCTATGGCTTTGCCTTTACCATTGACGACGACCGTTGGGAATGCCAAGCTGCACAGGCGGAAATCACAGCTGTGGTCCTACATCCAACGATTTCTGCCGAGACACAGACAGCCGCTCCGGGAGTTGAGATCTCCATCCCTGTAATGCTGACAGAGAATCCCGGACTTATGGGCTATCATCTGCGGCTGCCCTATGATCCCTCCGCCCTGAGGATCACTGACGTGATCGTCGGTGCAGGCTGGGGCGGCAGCTTCGACTATGTGGCACAGAACGGCATGCTGGAGGTGCTCTGGACCAACAGCGAGAATGTTACAGAAAACGGTCTGCTCTTTACTGTTAAGCTTTCCGCCCTGACAGCAGGCGTGTACGAGCTGCTGTGGGACTGCGTAGAAGAGAACACCTACAACGAAGCATGGCAGACCCTTACACTGCAGTGCGAGCCCATCTCCCTGAGGGTAGCGCAGCCTGTGGAGGATAGCTCCCTGAAGCTGAATCACAGTCTGAATCTTGCAAGCGATATTTCCGTGAACCTACTGGTTCCCAAGAGCCTTCTGGCGGGCTTTGACATGGCTACGGTCTATGTGGAAAGTACGCTGGAAACCTATGAGGGGAATGAGAAAACCGGCACCCTTACCCTTAGG
>JAGBGB010000356.1 GCA_017936205.1 Oscillospiraceae bacterium | reverse complement strand
GCATTCACGCCTCGGCGTGCATACCGCCCCAAGGATGAGGGAGCGAGGTAGACAAGGGATATAAGCCGAGCAGTGCCATTCATGTTGACATCATTTCTTGACTTTGTCGAAAAACGCTTACACAAAATTTTCTGACCTACCACTTCGGGAAAGACTTGCATCGAATTTGTTACAACAAGACTGATTGCAGACAGAGAGGAGGCGATTCTCTTTGAAAAAGATTATGCTTTGCATTCATAATTGCCTTATGGCAGCATCTATTACTCATACACTGAATCAAACCGGGAGCTTTCTTGTTTATTCCATTTGTCCCGGATGCAAAGATGCCGCAAAGTCTTGCGAACAGGCATCAGCGGACATTTTAGTGATGGAAGCGGCATATGAACTTGGAACGACCTTAGAAGATTGCTTGAATGAAGCCCAGCTTCTCCGCAGTCTTCGCCCACAATGCAAGGTGATTTTACTCTGTGACGAGAATTCAGCACCGGAAATCGCCAGACAGGTAGCCCAAGCGAAAAAGGATGAACGAATCGATGATTTTATCTATTCTTCTGTCAGTCAAAGCTATCTCACAGCCCTGCTGTCTTCCATCTAAGGTCTTATGGAAATGCTGTCATATAGTTGTTTTATGTTCTAATATCCTGTTCACGGCATACTAAGTAAGCCGTAGTGAAGGGGTTTGGAGGTTGTTAAGTTATGTCTTCGAGCCAACTCCATAGGATCTCTATATTTGATATCTGTGAGTTAGTGATCCCGCAGGGGCTTATTTACCATTCAGATGGTCAACCCGGACAGAGGGTGTGTTTTCTTTCTGATGATAAGGAGAGCTTTGTGATTTCCTTTGAAGAGGGGATGGAGCCTATTGATTTGCGTTGGACAGTTCAATTAGCTGAATCGCCTCTCTATTCTGCTCAGATTTGCAAGGATGGAAAGTATATCCATATGTGCCGATATTCTAATAGCAAGGGAACTGTTGCTTTTTTTCATATGGAACTGATGGATGGAGACAGTAGGAAGCTTTGTCTTCCGGGACAGATGATATCAGGCGCTGATTATCGGTGGTCAGATGGAGTTGAGCCGATCCTGATGGAATTGATGGATAGGTTGACCATCCTCTCGAATAAGGCTATGCCGTGAGCCCCACTAAATAATAATCTATTGGTGGAGACGACACCATGGATATATACGAAGCGCTATTACCCCACTTTATCAACAATTAAGGAGGAGAAACGATGAAAAGACGAGTTATGAGCCTACTGCTGGCACTGGTCATGTTGTTTGGCATGGTTCCTGTCATGGCGCAGGAGGCAAGTGCCTATGAGTCGAAAATCTGGAAAGTTTACACCTTTGAAGGGCTGAAGGAAGCCCTGGAATCCCCGAAGGCCGAAGAGGTCTATGTGATGGCACAAATCGTCCACACCTATACCTATGAGGACAGCATCAACGGTGTTCCCATCCCTGAGATCCATGTGCAGGGTAACAAGACTCTGTACACACAGGGCTTCCTGATTGCCTGCATTGACGAATCCAACATCAATTTAGGCAAAAATCAAAATGTCGACGGCTTGGATCGCACCCTCATCGTAGTCGAAAAGGGCGCCACGCTAATCGTGGACGCTCCGGACGGAAATGCTGACTGGGATTTTGAAAATATCAATTATTATTATAAGAAGAGCGGCATCTTCCACGGCGGCGCATTCTTAGATAAGAATCACCACTACCAAAAGATCGTCAAGCGAAACCTGTTTGATGTTTACGGAACGCTTGTTCTCAACGGAGGCAGATATATTTCCGGTGGCAGTAAATATTACGAAAATTACTATTGGCTCTGGACGACATGCGATTATGACGCATTGTGGGGCAACACCCTTACCGTCCAAAAAGACGGCTATGCCGTCGTGAATAATGCCACGATGATCTCCTCCGGTTGTGATGTGGATGTGCGCAACATTACTGTCAACGCACAACCGGGCAGCAAGCTGGATATCAACAATTCCAAGATCTACGGCTCTTTAGGTGCACGACCTTTATTCGCCGCCAACAACAGTGATATCCGTATCCGCAGCGGCGAATTCCATAAGTATGACGCGGATGATATGCGTATTATGTCCTCCGAGCCATTTAAGACCAAAGAATTTGATGCCGATCCCCGCTTTGGTATTCCCGACGACGCCTGGAAGAATGACAGTGCATACATGACCATCACCACCTATGAGACGGACAGCGACGAGAAGATCTACAAAACCACTTCGGAAAAGCAGGCACTGGATCTCTCCGCAGAGCATCCCGAGCTCTCAATCGTATGTGTTAACTACACTGCCTATAGTCACAGCCTCTGCAGACTGCAGTCCGATGTGACCAACAACGGCTATCAGGTGGGCACCAAGAACCAATATGCCGACACCATTACCTTCAATCCGAAGACCGGCACAGCAAGGCTCTTGTGGCGACACGCTCCCTTCTATGTCAGCAACGAGTACAATCCCTACCACGACGCCAAATTTGAGTGGCGCATTTGGAAGGGCAGACCGAAAGGCGAAGAATACCTCAACCCCGACTACACCTATTCCACATCCAAAGACGTTTTCTACATAGATCTTCAGAAAATGAAGGATATCCCGTGGGCAGATTCTCCCGTTTGGACGGTCGAGTGCTATTCCTTCGAGTACCTCAACATCGAGGACGAAATCGGTGAATGCTTTGACTATACCGACATGGTCACAGTGAACATTGATGCTCTGAGCTTTGCCTCCCAGACCCCCAACATGGGCGGCGAATACACCAAGGACTACGACTACACCGTAGGCGACAGCGCCAAGTTCGGCTTTAGCGCAACGGCGCTGCCCTCCGCATGGAAGAACGACGGCTACTCCATCGTCACCCAACAGGAGCTGTACAACACCAAGGGTCAGGGGCTGTATAAGGGCAACAGCAGCACCATTGATCTGAAAGACTACATCAAGGAGCCCGGCAAATACCTCTTGTGGCAGTGGATCGATCTGAAGAAAAACGGTGAAAGTGTCAACGCTCTCCGCAAGCTCTTCTATATCAATGCTGTCGGCGCACCCAAGACCCTGCAGGGCAGTGTGCACTACACCTCGGCTGTCAGCTATGACAAGCCCGTTACCATCGGCTTCAAGGGCGAGATCGCAGAGCTGCCTCTGTCCAGCCTGCACTATCAGTGGCATAGTCTGAACGGCAGTACATGGATCGTTATTTCCGGCGCAACGGGCAGCAGCTACACGCCTAAGTATGGTGACAGCAAAATCCGCGTCAAGGTCACCGCAGACGGCTACGAGGGTGCACTTTACAGCGCAGAGAGAGCCGTTGAGAAAAACGACAATCTGACTACGCCGGAAAGACCCACCATGACATCTTCCCAGAAGACCGTCACCATCACCAACTATTCCGACAAGCAGGAATATGTCTACAGCACCACGCAGCTCGATGGGACCAAGTGGTCCCAGGGCACTGCCATCAGCGGCAAGATCTTCACCGTGCCCGAATACGGCACCTACTATGTCTATACCCGTTATAAGGCCACCAACACCACAAACACGGGTCTGTACCTGAACTATGGTTGGGTCACCCCCACTGAGAGTGGTAGCGGGACGACCGTCCAGGCATGGAAGCTTTACTATCCCGAATATCCCACCAGTGGAGCATATGTCTTTGTCCCCGTGGGCAAGACCGTGACGGTTGAGTACGGCATCAATCCCACCAACGCAAACTATGACCTGCCCGTTCTCAAGAGCAACAGCACTGCGATTGCAACCGTTGCCCAGAATGCCTCTGCCAAGACCATCACCATCACCGGCAAGCAGGCAGGCACTACCTATGTCTATCCCACAAAGGCCGGCAGCGGTTACAATTGGCAGGATCATCCCAACAAGTCCACCTATAACCTGTATATCCGTGTTTACGACCCGAACAACATGGTCTACGGCGATTTCACCGGTAACGCAGAGTACCCCGATGTGACCATCAAGGTCAACGAGACCTATACCCCCGATTCTCCTGAAACCACCGGTGTGACCCTCACTCCTGAGGGAGCTGACAAAGTATTCAAGAATTTCCGTTGGTACACAGTCGTGAGCTCCATGACGGGCTTCCAATATGCTACCACCGACGGAAACGGTGTCATCTCTGTCGATCCTGCAAGCGGCAAGATCACTGCACTCAAGGAAGGGCAGGCTACGGTTTACCTCTTTGCACTGAAGGATGCGGATAAGGACAATGTTCCTGCGACCTCATACAATTACCTCGGTTATTATGTCGTTAAGGTTGAAAAGGCTCCCGAAATTCCTGCCGAATCCATCACGCTGCACCCTGACAAGCTGAATCTGGCAGTTGGCGAGCAGTCTTTGCTTACCGCAACAGTCACTCCCTCTAACGCCAGTACATCTGACGAGGTCAGCCTTACCAGCAGCGATCCCACTGTGGCTGAGGTCAATATGTTCGGTATTGTGACAGCAAAGGCTCCCGGTACAACCACGATCACTTTGAAGGCAGGTGCGCTAACTGCCTCCTGTGAGGTTACAGTCTATGCTCCTGATCACGAGCACGCAGGTACATGGATTCCCGACGGCAGCAGCCATTATCGTATCTGCGAAATCTGCGGTCAGTTGGAAACCGGTAGCCACAAGTGGGGCGGCTGGGACACTGCAGCTTTGGCAGATTGTGAAAATCCCGGCATGAATCGCCATATGTGCGAATATTGCGAGGTGCAGGAATATGTTCCGACTCCTGCACTGGGTCATATGGAATCCGTATGGAAGTATGACGAGACCCAACATTGGATCGTCTGCCTCAACGAAGACTGCGGCAAGTATATTCGCGAAAAAGAAGCACATGATTTTGATACCAACGGTTACTGCACGACCTGCGGCTACAGGAAGGAAGCCGAGAAAGAGGACACGACTGCACTCTGCCCGAAGGATGATACCTGTCCGATGGCTAAGTTTGCAGATCTGAATCGCAACTCTTGGTATCATGACGGTGTACATTTCTGCATCGAAAAGGGTCTGATGAACGGTATGGGTAATGGAGCGTTCATGCCCAATAAAGAGTTGAGCAGAGCAATGGTCGTTACCATCCTGTATCGAATCGAAGGCTCTCCTGAAGTAAATGCTACAAGTCCCTTCGAGGACGTAAAGCCCGGTGTATGGTATCACGATGCAATTACATGGGCAGCTTCCAATGGCATTGCCAACGGTGTCAGTGCGACTCGATTTGCACCTGATAGAAGTGTTACCAGAGAGCAGACTGCGGCATTCCTCTATCGCTATGCAGAGCGGATTGGCAGAGATATTTCTCCTCGTGCTGATCTGGCTATCTTCCCCGATGCAAGTCAGGTGAGCGGCTACGCTAAGGAATATATTTCATGGGCAGTAGCTACCGGCCTAATTACCGGTGTCGGCAGGAATGGCGTTGCATATCTGATGCCTATTGGAACAACTACCCGTGCACAGTATTCTACTATCGTTTATCGATTCCTTGTAAAATAATAGTCTTTGGATACTGCGACTGAGGCATCACAGAAGCCT
>JAGBGB010000355.1 GCA_017936205.1 Oscillospiraceae bacterium | reverse complement strand
CCCCTACGCACGGTGCAGTCTTTTGCTTGCGAGCAATACCATATTGGGTAGTAAGCTTACGAAAGGTGATAGCCTAATAGAAATATACTATCGTTGGATTCTGCATAGTATTTGAGCTTTTGCCGGAAACGAAAATATATCACGAAATGACTTGTACATAAGGACAACTGTGCAGCTGATGAGCGGATATGTTTGAATTTGGCATTGCTGTGATGGCTTCTGAAAAAGATACAGGCTCCGACAACGGAAATCCCGCTGTCGGAGCCTGTGTTATGGTCCTTTGAATTTTGATTTTCTCAGAAGCTGCCACCGTGGCCGCTGCGTCCGGCGGAGGAGCCACTTCTGCTGCTGTTGGAGGTGTCCTTGGGCTTTGCAACTCGAGTCACCCGCTGGTACAGGAATTTGTCACTCTGGGTGGTCAGCACCATGCTGCCCTCCCGAACATAGCTGCTTGCGGCAGGCTGGCTGCGGACGGTCTTCAGCTGCCCCTTGAGGATGTTCATAGGGATCAGGAAGCTGAGGACTGCACCGATCAGAATGCTCAGGATGATCCCGCCTACACCGATCTTGCCGTGGGAGGAGATCAGATCCTCTGCAGTGGAGGCATAGACCCCAATGGCTTTGGCAAAGTTATGATCCTTTAGATGGGGCAGGCAGCGGTCATCCAGCTTCTCATAGGCTGCATCGTTGAAGATATCTGCTGCCTTACCCTTTGCGGTGTAGCGATAGCTGTTCCCGTCCTCAGAGATCAGGAGCAGAAGCAGGATGCCATCCTGTCCCAGTCCGTGGGAATCGTAATAGCTCTCGGCGAAGCTGTTTATGCTGCCGGGAACCTCTGTGACGGTAGCCACTGCTACATCCATTTCTTCCTCTCGGAAGATCTCTGCCAGACGACTGTTGAGCTGTTCTTCCTCTGCATCGGTGAGAACATCTGCCTCATCCCACAGAAGAATGCGATCCTTAGTAGCGAAAACGCTGCTGCAAAGCAAGGCACAGAGGCACAGGATCAGAATCAAATTTCTTAGCTTCATATTCTGTCCCTCCCTTATATAATGCCCATGCTTTTCAGCACAAGCATGACCAGAGCGGAGCCTGCGGACAGGATGGCTGTCCAGATTCCCCACCATTTCCAGTAGGCTGCTTTGTCCATGGGTAGGTCTCCGATGAACTTACCGGTCTGACCGTTCATGGCGAAGGTGTACTTCTTCCCATTCCAGTTGGTGGTCAGCATCCACACGGGATAGAGGGCATATTTTGCCTTTCCGTTCTCAGTCTGGATGTTGCTGTGCTCTGTAGTAACACTGCTGTAGGAAGTTACGGTGTTGCGGAAGCAGTCTTCTGTGCTCTGCTTGATCCGCTGGTTTGCTCGTTCTACGCTCTTCTCCGCAGTTACATCATAGCGGTCAGCCAGATAGCCGGACAAATATGCCGTCTGGAAATCCACAGCCTGACTTGCATCAAAGGGCTCAATGGATTCCATCATATCATCGGGCATCTGCGTAGATCCGTCTACGGGAACACGGTCAAAGCCTATTTTTCCCTCACGAATGACGGAGAAATGACGGGTTTCCGTATAAATATAATTAGAGTCGCTCCATGTACGAACTTTGGTCGCCTTATAGCGGATACTGGCATCCACATCTGCATCGAAGAGCCAGAAGGGCACGTACACGCCCTTGATCTCTTCCAGACGGTTCTCAGAGCGGAAGAGCTTCGGAAGCAGCTTCTTGCCGCTGCAGTGCTTCCGCAGGGCTTCCTTGGCAGCCTCCTTGTCTAACTTGAAGGGGATCACCAGATCCGGCTTCAGATCCCCGGAGAGCCGACCGGCAAGCACCACAGGATTGTCACAATAGGGGCAGTGGGTGGCAGCCGTGTTGGAATCCGTCACCAGCTCGCCGCCGCAGGAGTTACAGACGAACACCTGCATCTGGGCAGCTTCTGCCTCATCCCAGACCTGACCGTTGCTATCCCATTGGAGCTCTTCCTGCTCCGTCTCCTGCTCCAACACCTGATCCAGATGCTGCAGATCTTCTACATTAAAGGTGGTATCACAGAAGGGGCACTTCATGAGCTGAAGTCCGCTGTCAAATTCTGCCTTGCCCCCACAGGCAGGACACTTATAGTCTAAAACTGTCTGCATAAGCAGTACGCTCCTTTCCTCTCAGAGCTCCTTACTTTACATCGTTCTCGTTAAACAGGTCGCCGCATTCCGGGCAGAACTTGGGAGGATTCTTGGGGTCTGCAGGCTCCCAGCCGCACTTGTCGCACTTATACAGAGGTGCTGCTTCGGGCTTCTTGGCTCCGCATTCGGGGCAGAATCTGCCCTTGTTCACTGCACCGCAGGCACAGGTCCAGCCCTCTTCCGGCTTCTTAGCACCACACTCGGGGCAGAATTTCCCTGTAGCGGTGGCGCCGCAGGAGCACCTCCAGCCTTCCACAGGCTTGGGTTCGGGCTTCTTGCTGCCACACTCGGGGCAGAACTTGCCTGTAGCGGTGGCACCGCAGGAGCACTTCCAGCCCTGTGCCGCAGGCTGCTGAGGCTGCTGCATCTGCTGTCTCTGCTGCTGTTGCTGCTGTCCCATCTGGAACAAAGCATTGGCATTCATACCGCCTGCCTGCTGTGCCATACCGAAGCCCATAAAGCCGGTCATAGCACCTGCACTGTTGGAGGCAGCTGCCTTCATAGCATCCGCCTGTGCTCCGACCATAGTGGCTGCAGCCATGGTGGGATCCCGCATCATAGCGGTACGCTGTGCATCACGGAGGATCTTAGCATCCTCTTCGGGAATGGTGGGGGGATTCATAGCAATGGATACGATCTGCAAGCCACGGAGATCTGACCACTTCTTGGACAGGTTGCTGTTCATGGCTTCGCACAGCTCGGTTACATGTGCAGGCAGTGCACTGGGGCGAATGCCCATAGCAGAAATAGAGGCAAAAGAGGGCTGCAGAGCGCTGATGAACTCTGTCTTCAGCTGGGTGTCGATCTCGGAACGGCAGTAGCGGTCAGAGACATTACCGCAAACATTGGTGTAGAACAGCAGGGGGTTTGCGATCTTGTAGGAGTAAATACCATTGCAGCGAACGGCAGTGTCCATATCCAGACCGATGTTCTGATCCAGAACACGGAAGGGGATGGGAGTCGCAGTGCCGAACTTGTTGTCCATGATCTCCTTGGTGTTGAAGTAATACACACGCTGATCCTTGCCGGTGTCACCACCATAGGTGAAACGCTTGCCGATCTGCTTGAAGGTATCCTTCAGGCTCTGACCGAAGGAGCCGGAGAACAGACTGGGCTCCAGGTCGGTCTTGTATGTATACTCGCCGGGCTCGGCACAGAAATCTACCACCTTGCCCTGCTCTACGATGATCATGCACTGTCCGTCTGCCACGGCAATGCCGGAGCCGTTGGTGATCACATTGTCACTACCCTTGGTGTTGGAGGAACGGCCTCCGATCCGCTTCTGTGCCTTCGTCATCAGCACATCCTTGTCCAGAGCCTCACAATAGAAGAATTCCTTCCACTGATCCGCCAGTGTTCCGCCTAATGCGCCCAGCGCAGCTTTAATCAGTCCCATAATAAAAACTCCTTTCGTTTTTTAAGAGGTCTAATTACATTATATCATCAAATTGTTAAAATTCCTATCCTTCCTTCAAACTTTTTTCAAAAAAATCCTGCCTCCCTTAGAGGTAGGCAGGAAAAAACCATGATATTTCAAACCGTGTATCAGTGATATGAGACAAAGCCGCTGGCACTGCATTCCTTATTTCTCCGAAATAGTCTTAAGAATTTCAGTCGCATGATGTCTGGAAAAGGGACTCAAGCTATAGGTGCGGATGCGTTCTTTGACAATATTTGGGATCAAGAAGCCTGAACCGGTGAGCTTTACGCAACGGTTGATAACGGTCTTATTTGTAATACCTAAAGTACGACTTACTTCTATGGGAGCAAACTCCATGATATGGTTCTGTAGCAAAAATGTCAAAAACGCTTTTTCCTTGGCATTTAAGTAGGATAGGCTTCCGGCTAACTCGCTATGCTGCGAGGAGCGGGATATTTCGCAGACCTTTCCGGAGTACAACTCCACCATCCGCAGAAAATAAAGGATCCAGATCTCCGGGTGTGGGGGATTCTCTCTGCCGGAATAGTATAAAGCAGGCAGACCCATTTGCAGAGATGCGTAATACTCTTCAGGATTGTAGGCAAAATACTCCTCCAAGGAGCCAATACCATTAAAACCATATCCATAGTAATCTAAAATATATCCCGACAACAGTCTCGCTGTACGGCCATTTCCATCCTCGAAGGGGTGGATTGTCACTATCTGATAATGCACCACAGCCGCAATCATGAGTGGATGATCATCTGTGGAACGCACATAGTCCACTAACTCATCTAAAAGAGACGGGATCTCTGAATATTCCGGGGGGATATACTCCGGGGATCCTGTTTGGGAATCATAAACCGCAAACAGCATACCGGGCGGCATAGGACCTCTAAGACCTATTTTTTCTTTAGAAGCTCCTTTTTCAACCAATGCCTGAACTTCTAAAATCAGTTTTTTTGAAAATGGTTCTTTCTTGCACAGCTTCTCCTCTAAAAGATTCAGTGCCAGATAGTAATTTCTGACTTCCTGCTCCGGCTTTAGAAAATGCTTATGCTCGTCTCTTTCCATGGCCTCATTGGCCTGTGCTTCGGTTAGAGGATTGCCTTCGATCTTATTGGATGCATAGGAGCTTTTCTTCTTGGAGTTTTTTCTCAGGCGATTCATTGTGAGCTGAGGGAGTTCAATGGTTTTCAGAGAGAAGC
The DNA here is from genome assembly GCA_017936205.1 of Oscillospiraceae bacterium. Taxonomy (GTDB): domain Bacteria; phylum Bacillota; class Clostridia; order Oscillospirales; family Oscillospiraceae; genus JAZOXB01. The sequence goes on along the minus strand of JAGBGB010000355.1, from coordinate 2,359 downwards.
GATTTTCGTCAATAGCTGTAATTCTCTTTAGGATCTCATTCGTTAGAATAACTTTGATCATGGTTGCAGTCACCTCCCATAATATATATTATAGCCGAAATACGAAAGGAATTCCACTATTATTTCACTATTTTTTCACTATTTTTCATTATGGAAGCATTTATAGTAAACATCCATGAAAAGAGCTGTGCTGTAGATCCGGCAAAACCTCAAAAAGTATGTCAAATTCCGATTTGTCGAACAGTTTGATTTACCCCTTCGTAGGGGCGCGCATTGCGCGTCCGGTTCATGGCGTAACGCCATGAACACAAAAACCACCGAAAATGATGTAATTTCTCCAAAAAACGAAACATTTTTCACAACCACCAATTCTGGGTGGTTGTCGGACGCGCAATGCGCGCCCCTACGAATGGTGCGGAAAGTCGGAATTTGGCGGAATGCTTGCGGAGCCTCTTAGCTTCTCGACTTTGGCTGATTGAAATGGGTATGATTTTTAAAAATATTTTTGAAATTAGATGGATTTTGACACACAATCTTCATATTTTTGGGATATACTAACTTGAAAATACCGGAAAAGAGGTTTGTCTATGGGAAAAGTCTTTCGGAACTTAGGCAGACGAGAATGGAGCCTGTTAGGCTTTAGTGCGATCTTCATTGTGCTGCAGGTTTGGCTGGAGCTGACCATGCCGGACTACATGCAGGAGATCACCATGTTGGTACAGACTCCCGGCAGTGAAATGCCCCAGATCCTCCGTGCAGGTGGCATGATGCTGCTGTGTGCGTTGGGAAGCCTTGCCTCGTCTGTGATCGTATCCATTATCGTAGCACGGGTGGCTACCAATTTTGGTGCCATTCTCCGCTGGCGGCTCTTCAGTCGGGTGCAGGACTTCTCTATGGAGGAGATCGGCAGATTCTCTACTGCCTCCCTGATCACTCGCTCTACCAACGATATTATGCAGGTGCAGATGGTCATTGTTATGGGACTGCAGGTCATGGTCAAGGCTCCTATTACTGCCATTTGGGCGATCGGGAAGATCTCTACGAAGAATTGGCAATGGACCCTTTCTACAGGAACGGCTGTGGTTCTGCTGCTGCTCCTCATCGGTACGGCTATGGTCATCGTTCTGCCGCGATTCAAGAAGATGCAGAAGCTCACCGACGATCTGAACCGTGTCACCAGAGAGAATCTCAATGGCATCCGTGTGGTCCGTGCCTACAACGCAGAGAGCTATCAGCAGAATAAATTTGCCGAAGCCAACAGCAATCTAACAGAGAATCATCTGTACACCCAGCGGATCATGGCTACCATGATGCCCAATATTCAGCTGATCATGAATGGTCTGAGCCTCTCTATTTACTGGATCGGTGCCTATCTGATCAATGCTGCGGGCATGATGGAGAAGGGACTGCTCTTTGCCAATATGGTCACATACCTATCCTATGCTATGCAGGTGGTCATGTCCTTCATGATGCTGGTGATCATCTTCATTATGCTGCCCAGAGCTTCGGTTTCCGCAAAGAGAATCAACGAGGTTCTGGATACCAAGCCCAAGGTTCTCGATGGCAGCCGCACAGAGGGGCAGACTGTGGGAGAGGTAGAGTTCCGTAATGTGAGCTTCTCCTATCCCGATGCAGAGGAGCCTGTGATCCGCAACATTAGCTTCCATGCCAAGAAGGGACAGACCGTGGCCTTCATTGGAGCAACCGGCAGCGGTAAGAGCACGGTGATCAACCTGATCCCTCGCTTCTATGATGCCACGCAGGGGCTGGTTCTGGTAGATGGTGTGGATGTTCGGGAATACAAGCAGGAGGCTCTGCGGAATAAGATCGGCTATGTGTCTCAGAAGGCAGTTTTATTCAGCGGAACCATTGCCTCCAATGTGGCTTACGGAGATAACGGCAGAAGTCCTGCCTCCTCTGAGGAGATCCTCCATGCAGTGAACACTGCTCAGGCAGGGGATTTCGTAGCAGAGAAGGCAGATGGCTGTGACAGCTTCGTAGCACAGGGCGGCACCAACTATTCCGGCGGTCAGAAGCAGCGGATCTCCATTGCCCGTGCCATTGCCAGAAAGCCGGAGATCTTTATTTTTGACGATTCCTTCTCTGCTCTGGACTACCGCACAGACCGAATTCTTCGGAAGAGTCTGGAAACAGAGTGTAAGGATGCCACCAAGCTCATCGTTGCCCAGCGGATCGGCACCATTCGGGATGCAGATCAGATCATCGTTCTGGAAGAGGGCGAGATCGCAGGCAAGGGCACTCACGCAGAGCTGATGGCAAGCTGTGAGGTCTACCGTCAGATCGCCTATTCTCAGCTGTCAAAGGAGGAATTGGAATGAGCCCCCCACCCCGTAAGAAT
>JAGBGB010000354.1 GCA_017936205.1 Oscillospiraceae bacterium | reverse complement strand
CCTACGCAGCGGTGAACGAAGCAGCGCGACAAATCGGATTTTGCCACACAAAGGGGGAGCCATAGAAGTAATTTAAGGACCGTCTCACCTAAATCGTGAGACGGTCCTAAGCTTTTTATCTTGTAATACTGGGAGAGCGTTCCTGCTCGTCCTGAAGCTGGATGATAATGGGGTTGGAAATAAACCAGCCTCGTTCTGTCAGGACCCAGCGACCATCGGCATATTCTGCGTAGCCATTAGCAGCACAGCGTTCTAAGAACTTCTCCAAGGGACGGAAGGACAGGAGGAACTTCCGCTCATATTCTCTGGGGTCAATGCCCTGATTGGTACGCAAACGGAGCATCAAATACTCGCCGGCTCTTGCCCGGGGAGGAATGCTCTCACATTCACTGAGCACCTGCCCATGCTTTGCAATTCCTTCAATATAGCCCTTAATATCGCTCATATTGGTGTATCGCTTTCCACCAAAGTCCGAAGCACCGGAGGGACCGAAGCCGATGTACTCACCGCCTGTCCAATACTTCATATTATGCTGAGAGGCGAAACCCTTCTTGCCGAAATTAGAGATCTCGTAGTGCTCATAGCCCCGTTCTCTCAGGTACTGGGATGCCATAAGGTACATTCTCAGCTGCTGCTCATCATTGGGTATGTTCAGACGATCCCGATAGCCCCACATGGGAGTACCTTCTTCGATCTTCAGTGCATAGCAGGAAATATGCTCTGGCCGCATGGCTGCAATATTCTCAACTGTCAGCAGCCAGTCCTCCAGACTTTGATCCGGCAGACCATACATTAAATCCAGAGAAATATTGGCAAAACCGACTTTTCTGGCTGTTTCCATGGCTACCTTGGCTTGACCGAAGGTATGGGGGCGTCCCAATTTTGCCAGAACCTCGTCATTATCGGACTGTACGCCTATAGAAAGACGATTGAAGCCTGCCTTCAGCAACCGCTTCAGGCTCTTCTCATTCAGGCTGTCCGGGTTCGCTTCCAGTGTGATCTCCGGATTTTCATCCAGATGGAAGCAGCGATGAACTTCATCCAAGATCTTATCCAGATTCTCAGCTCCGAAGTAGCTGGGAGTACCGCCGCCGAAGTAAATGGTATCTACCACATAATCCGGCGCCAGCTTACCGGTCTCTCGCATGTGATCCGAAAGAGCCTGCATATAGTCATCGACCAGTCGGGGCTCCTTTTCTCCACCGTTGGAGTAGAAGTCACAGTATTCGCAGCGGCTCTTACAGAAGGGAATGTGTATATAGATCCCCAGCTTCTTGGCATCAGCGTTTCGGCGATTTAGAAAAAATGCCATATCACTTGCCTCCTATATGCTTCTGAATGAAGCTGCGGAACTGGTCGGCAGTTCCTGTAGTAAAGCCCTTCTTATCAATAAAGTAATACTGATTCTGGGAATGGCGGAGGAGGAAGAGATTCTCTGTTTCCTTCAGCTCCTTAATGGAGGAATAGCCGTCACATACAAACTGCTCCTCATCCTCTCGCAGAGACTGAGCCAGAGACATCTCATAGAACTCTGTGGTCAGGTGGAGAGAATTGGTACCGTACTTTTTAATAATTGCTTCCTCCCAGCGAGCCATGGCCTTCTTAGGAGCATTGTTCCGTGAGAAGAAGACAAACACAGCAACCAGTGCGATCAAGCCCAGCATCAAAGCATTCTGCTTCCAATGGTCGTTTTGGATGGAATCCATAACCATATAGGCAGCCATGATCAGACACATACCGTACATGACCAAATTACTGATCAGATTTGTTTTCCCCATAGCAGCCTTAGAAGCCTCCATCTGGGCATTCACATCAATGACAGTTTGACAAACAAACAGGGGCTTGTCCTGTATTTCTACAATTTCTTCATGTTCCATACTTATTCTTCACTTTCTTCCGTACGGGGGGTATTCTGGACGGCGATCAGACGGTTACCTGCACCGATCCGCATAACGATGACACCCTGAGTATCTCTGCCCTGAATGCTAATGCTGTCCACGGAAGTCCGCAGAACCACACCGCTGGATTCGATCATCAGCAGATCCTCACTATCTGCCACTACACAGGCACCTACCACCGCACCGGTCTTTTCGGTGAGACGGTAATTCTTCTTACCGATACCACCACGGCTCTGTACCTCGTCACCGCGCATATAGCTTTCTACAGGAGTCCGCTTGCCGTAGCCCTTCTCTGTCACAGACAGGAGTGCCTTTCCGGGCTCTGCTACCGCAGCACCTACCACAATATCCTCGTCCTTCAGACGGATCCCACGGACACCGGCTGCCATTCTGCCCATGCAGCGTACATCCTGCTCATTGAAGCAGATCGCCATACCATTGCGAGTGGCAATGAGAATATTATCCTCACCGGAGGTCTTCATAACAGAGATCAGCTCGTCTCCCTCATCAATGGTCAGCACACGGATGCCTGCCTTACGGGCGGTATAAATATCGGACAACTGCATTCGCTTCACTGTACCCTTTCGGGTAACCATCATGATACATTCCTTCTCGGAGAATTCCCGAGTCAACAGCATGGCTGTGACCCGTTCCTCTAATTCCAGAGGAAGAATGTTGACAATATTGGTGCCTCTTGCAGTTCTGCCGGCTTCGGGGATCAAATATCCCTTCTTCCGATGGACACGACCCATATTGGTAAAGAACAGCAAATGGTCGTGAGTAGAGGCAATAAAGAGGCTCTTAATATAATCCTCTTCCTTCAGGCTCTGACCGGAAACTCCTCTGCCGCCTCTCCTCTGAGAACGGTAGGTATCCACAGGCAGACGCTTGATATAACCTGCATTAGACAGGGTATAGCAGCAGTCCTCCTCTTGGATCAGATCCTCATCATCGATCTCATCCTCCACATCCATGATCTCTGTGCGGCGATGGTCGCCGAACTTGTCACGGATGACAATGAGCTCTTCCTTGACGATCTCCTTAACCAGATCCATATCTGCAAGAACACGCTTATAGTAAGCGATCTTCTCTTCCAGCTCGTGGAACTCAGCCAGCAGCTTGTCCTTTTCCAGACCCTGCAATCGCTTGAGCTGCATATCCAGAATGGCCTGTGCCTGGATCTCACTGAGACCGAATCGCTCCATCAATTTTTCCTTGGCATCGTCATAAGAGGAACGGATGATCCGAATGACCTCATCAATGTTATCATGGGCAATGATCAAGCCCTGTAACAAATGTGCCCGTTCCTCTGCCTTCCGCAGCTCATAACGGGTACGACGAATGACGACCTCTTCCTGATGAGCCAGATACTCATCAATGATCTCACGGAGATTCAAGACCTTAGGCTGGCTCTGATTCTTCACCAAAGCAAGCATATTGACTGCAAAGTTGGTCTGCAGAGAGGTCTGGGCATACAGGCGGTTCAGAACCACCTGAGGATTTGCTTCCCGCTTCAGCTCAATGACGATACGCATACCGTTACGGTCGGACTCATCACGAATATCAGAAATTCCTTCCAAACGCTTCTCGTTGACCTGATCTGCCATAGCCTTGATCAGCATCCGCTTATTGACCTGATAAGGGATCTCCGTTACGATGATCCGCTGGCGGTTCTGACCGAATTCCTCGATCTCCGTACGAGCACGCATGGTAATACGGCCTCTGCCTGTGGCATAGGCGCTGCGGATCCCTGCACGACCTAAAATCAGACCCCTGGTGGGGAAGTCGGGACCCGTCACATGCTCCATCAGATCTGCTAAGCCTGCTTCCGGGTTATCCAGAACGCAGAGACAGGCATTGATGACCTCAGTGAGATTGTGAGGGGGAATGTTGGTAGCCATACCGACAGCAATGCCGGAGGAGCCGTTGACCAGCAGATTGGGAAAACGGCTGGGAAGCACACGGGGCTCCTTGCGGGTCTCGTCAAAGTTGGGATCCCAGTCTACGGTTTCCTTCTCTAAGTCACGGAGCATTTCGTTGGAGATCTTAGACAGTCTCGCCTCCGTATAACGGTAGGCAGCAGGGGGATCTCCATCTACAGAACCGAAGTTACCGTGTCCGTCAACCAGCATATACCGCATGGAAAAGTCCTGTGCCAGACGTACTAAAGCGTCGTAAACAGAAGCATCACCATGGGGATGGTAACGACCCAGAACATCACCGACGCAGGTAGCGGATTTCTTAAAGGGCTTATCTGCAGTCAGGTTCTCCTCATACATAGCATAGAGGATCCTACGGTGTACAGGCTTCAGTCCATCCCGAACATCGGGAAGGGCACGACCGATAATGACTGACATGGCGTATTCCATGTAGCTGGTCTTCATTTCCTGTACAAGCTCTGAGGTCACAATGGCCTGATCGGGATATCGGATATCCTCGGGCTTATAATCTTTCTTATGTGCCAAGGTTGTTCCTCCTTGTATCCCCTCCCTATTTTCTCTATGATCAGGGAAAGGGAATCAAAATCAATAATCCAAATTGGTTACGTAGCGAGCATTGGTCTCAATGAACTCCTTACGGGGCTCTACCTTCTCGCCCATAAGCAGAGTAAAAATTTCATCTGCCTTTCTGGCATCCTCTAACTCAATACGCTTGAGGGTACGCCGCTCCGGATCCATGGTGGTTTCCCACAGCTCCTGGGGATTCATTTCACCAAGACCCTTGAATCGGGCAATATCTACCTTCGCATTGGGGTTATCGGCACGGAGCTCTGCGGAGATCTGATCCCGCTCCTCGTCAGAGAAGGCCATTCTTGTCGTCTTACCTCTGGTCAGCTTATACAGAGGGGGCATAGCGGAATACACATAGCCGTGCTCGATCAGGGGCCGCATATAGCGGAAGAAGAAGGTCAGCATCAGGGTACGAATATGGCTTCCGTCCACATCCGCATCCGCCATAATGACGATCTTGTGATAGCGTAGCTTCTCTACATGGAATTCCTCACCGATTCCGGCACCGAGAGCCGTAATCACCGGCTGGAGCTTATCGTTCCCTATGACCTTATCCTCACGAACCTTCTCAACATTTAACATCTTACCCCACAGGGGCAGGATGGCTTGGAAGCGAGAATCTCTGCCTTGGGTAGCAGAGCCACCTGCGGAATCACCCTCGACGATGTAAATTTCAGTCAGGGTGGGATCTGTTTCGTTACAATCTCTCAGCTTATCCGGCATAGCCGCGCCGCCAAGAGCGGTTTTACGGCGGATCTGCTCTCTTGCCTTACGAGCAGCCTCACGAGCACGGTTGGCAGTCATAGCCTTATCCAAAACCGTTCTGGCTACCATGGGATGTTCCTCGAAGTAGGTCGCAAGCTGATCACTGACCACACGATCTACCAAGGAACGGATATAGGCATTGCCCAGCTTTGCCTTGGTCTGACCCTCAAACTGTGCATCTGTGAGCTTGACAGAAATAATGGCAGTCAGCCCCTCTCGACAGTCCTCGCCGGAGACCTTATCCGCATCGGTCTTAATGATCCCTGCCTTCATGCCATAGGCATTCATGACACGGGTCAGAGCCGTCTTAAAGCCCGTCTCATGCATACCACCCTCAGGAGTATGAATGTTATTGGCAAAGGAGACCAGATTCTCATTAAAGCTGTCATTATATTGGATGGCGATCTCAGCCTGAGCATCCTTATGGACACCGGACATATAGATCACTTCTTCGTGGAGGGAATTCTTATGCCGATTGTACCAGCGGACGAATTCACGGATACCGCCCTCGTAGCACATGGTCTCAGAGGGACCGTCCTCCTGTCTCTGATCTGCTATAGAGATCCGCAAGCCACCGTTCAGGAAGGCTTGCTCCCGCATACGGGTATGGAGAATGCTGTAATCATACTCCGTGGTGTCGAACATTTCAGGATCGGGCTTAAAGGTCACAGTTGTGCCGTGCTTGTCGGTGGTACCGATGATCCGCATTTCCTGGGTAATGTTTCCACGGGCAAACTTCATCTGATAGATTTTCCCGTCCTTGTGTACCTCCACAGTCAGCCACTCGGACAGAGCATTGACAACAGAGGCACCGACACCGTGGAGACCGCCGGAGACCTTATAGCCGCCACCGCCAAACTTACCGCCTGCGTGGAGAACGGTATAAACCACCTCTAAAGCCGGTCTGCCGGTCTGAGCCTGAATGTCTACGGGAATGCCTCGTCCATCATCCGTAACTGTAATACTGTTGCCCGGATTGATGGTAACGGTAATATGCTTACAATAGCCTGCCAGAGCCTCGTCAATGGCATTGTCTACGATCTCATATACCAGATGATGTAAGCCGCTGGAGGAGGTAGAACCGATATACATACCCGGACGCTTCCGCACAGCCTCCAAGCCCTCAAGGACTTGGATCTGCGACGCATCATATTCCTGTTCTACCAAGGTGTTTAATTCTTCGGACATATGCTGTCCTCCTTCTCTTCCGCTCAAGGCGGAACCTAATTATAATCTCTTCTCTAAAACTGCTGCGTTGTACTGGGTTAGATAGACCCGCTGCATCCCGAATTCCTCGGTGATCACGCAGCTCTTAGGCAGATCCCCGGAGACATCAATGATCTCTCCACGTTTCTCTGCCTCTGTTAGAAATTTCACTGTATGCTTAGAGGTGGTACTGTTATCCAGATCGAAGATCCCAATAATACTGCTGTCTCGCACGGAAAAATCCGAGCCTATGGAAACATACATGGCACACCTCAGAGGATCCTGCCATTGTCGATCTGCAGCACCTGCCCTAAGGCAGTCCAGCGATCGGTCTCACAGCAGGTAATAAAGACCTGTCCGCTTTTCAGCTGATTCAGGACGAAATCCTGTCGTCCAGCATCCAGCTCGGACAAAACATCATCCAGAAGAAGCAAGGGCTCCTCCCGGGTATCTCGCTTCAGCAGCTCACGCTCTGCCAGCTTAATAGAAATGGTGGCAGTTCTGGTCTGTCCCTGAGAAGCAAAGGCTGCCATAGGTAGACCATTGAGAGCTGCAATAAAATCATCTTTGTGAGGACCGGATAAGCAGCTGCCGCTTTCCAGCTCTGCGTGGCTGTGGGATTCCATGTGCTCCTGTAGCCACTGCCGCAGCACATCTGTGGGAGCAAAGGGATCCTGCACCGTAGATACAGTTTGGTATTGCAGACTCAAGCTCTCCCGATCTCCGGAGAATTCCTTATGGAAGGCTGCAGCAAGCTCCTCCAAAGCCTTTAGGTATCTGGCACGATAGGAGATCAGCAGGGCACCGAATTGGATCAGTCGTTCATTATAATCCGGTAAGATCTGCAGCATCTGGGGATGATCGAAGCGGTCCCGCAATACCGCAGCCTTCTGATCCAAAATTCTCTGATATTCTGCCAAGGCTGCTGCATAATTAGGCCGAAGCTGGCAGATCATAGCATCCAGCAGCTTCCGTCTGGGGGCTGCGCCCTTCTTCAGGATCAGCAGATCTTCGGGACAGAACAGCACTGTAGTCAGTACCCCGGCGATCCCTGCAGCAGTCTTCTGTTTCACACCATTGAGCCAGAGCTGTCTGGGGCGTCTGCCTGAAAACAGCACAGCTCGTAGCTGTTGCTCCCGTTCCTGAGAGTACAGCTCCGCTGTCAGCTCTGCAAATTCTGCGCCGAAGGATATGAGCTCCTGCTCCTTTCGGGTGCGGAAGGCATGACCTGTGGATAAATAGGAGATCCCCTCTAATAAATTCGTCTTCCCGTTGGCATTGCTGCCTACGATCAGATTCACACCGGGAACAAAATCCGCAACCGTGTCCAGATAATTCCGGAAGCCTCTGAGACAAAGCCTATTCAGCTGCATTGCACACCCGATAGGTCATACCCTCGAAGCTGACCCGATCCTCCGGACGGAGCTTCTTCCCACGCATGGTACAGACCTCTCCGTTGACCATAACCAGTCCATCCTGAATAAAGTTCTTTGCCATGCCGCCGGATTCTACGACATTTGCCAGCTTCAGGAAGCTCTCTAATTTAATGTATTCTGTGGTAATGGGGACCAATTGCTCCTTAGGTGCGGAGCGACGGATGGAAACCTTCATTTCTTCACCTCTCAGTGGAGTCTTACCGGTAATACCATGTAGGAGAAATCACTCTTATCATCTACCGGTGTAAATACAATGGGGCTCAGACCGTTCCGCAGCTCAAGAGTGACCTCATCTGTGGGAACCGCCTTCAGAGCATCTAATAAATATCTGCAGTTAAAACCGATCTCCAGCTCGTTACCGTTGCCGGCGATAGAACAGGTATCGTGAGCTGAACCAATGGGATTGGTAGTGCGGAAATCTGCAACCTGATCCCCAAAGGTGCAGCGAACAGGGCTCTTGACTTTCTCGGAAACGATCAGGCTGACTCTCTCAATCGAAGCGGTCAGCTCCGCTACATTGGCAGTCAACAGAATCTGATTGTCTACAGGAACCACTCTGCGCCAATCAATAAATTCTCCCTCTAAGATCCGACAGACTAAGGTAACCTCGCCGATCTCGAAGAGAATATGCTTACTGCCAAGAGTAAAGCAAACGGTTTCGTCCGTATCTGTCAGGATCTTCTCAACCTCACGGAGACCTGTGGCAGGAACGACAAACTTCATTTCCCGATCAATGGGCTCCTCACTGTGCCAAGTTCTTCTGGCAAGACGAGAATTGTCTACAGCGACCATTGAAATCGTCTCATTCCCAACCTCGATAAGACAGCCGGTGTGAATGGGTCTGCTCTGATTCTCAGAAACAGAGAAAATGGTACCGCTGATCATGTCTCGCAGGGCGCACTGGGGCATACGGATGCCTCTGTTAGAATCTACATCGGGGAGCTCCGGGTATTCCTCTGCATCCATTGCTGCGATCTTAAAAGAAGAAGCACCGCCACGAATGGATACCTGCAATCTATCATCGACGGAAACGGTAATTTCCTCATCGGGTAGCTTGCGGATAATATCAGAGAATAAACGGGCAGGCATAACACATACACCGGGTTCGGATACGGCTGCATCTACTTGGACAGTGATGCCGGTTTCCAAATTGAAGCCCGTAAGCTGTACGCCTACACCTACTCGGAGAAGAATGCCTTCCAAACAGGAAATGGAGCTTTTCTGTGCTACGGTTCTTGCTGCAATAGAAACAGCGGAAACCAAAATGGCTTTTTCACAGGTGAACTTCATGGTTGACCCCTTTCTGTCCTTCCTTCTTTTAGAAGAGAAAGGAAGAATATATATTGGTGTTAGTAGTAGAGGGAGTGAAATTGTGCATAAGTGGAAAAAACACTGAAATTTCAAGGGAAAGTTATGCACATCCCCCTGTTCATAGATCAGAGCTCTATGAACAGGCTCTGTGCACAAAGGTTGTGCACAGAATTTATGCACAGATAGTTATGCACAATGCACAGGGCCTGTGCATAACTGTGAAGGACTTATAAACGAGAATTAATATTGGAAGTAATGTCCCGTATGTTGTCTTCTAAGCCACTGGCGGCATTACTCAGCTTTTCTTCAATGCTCTTGACTGCGTGCAGAACGGTGGTATGATTCCGTTCAAATTCCTTCCCGATATCTGTAGAGGGGAGGGCAGTCATTTTCTGGATCAGGTACATAGCAAGCTGTCTGGCTTCTACGATCCCCTTGGTTTTCTGGGTGCCGCGGATGAGACGCTCTTCAATGGAATAGAAGCGGCAAACCTCAGAGATGATCAGTGCAGCTGTGGGAACACCGGCTTCTTTTCCTTTGTACATATCCTTAATGACTTTAGAAATATTGGAAATGTCCAGGGGGAAGCCGTCTAAATCGTGATATGCCTTGATCCGATGGATGGTTCCCTCGATCTGACGGACATTATTGGTAATGTTCTGGGCAATATAATCGCAGACACTCTCCGGAAGATCCAATCCAAGGGACTGCGCCTTGTTCTTGGTAATGGCATAGCGGGTTTCGTAATTAGGCGGCTGAACATCGATGATCAAGCCCCATTCGAAACGGGTGCGGAGTCGATCCTCTAATTTATTCATCTCGCTGGGAACACGGTCAGAGGTCAGTACGATCTGCCGACCGCTCTCGTATAGGGAATTAAATGTATGGAAGAATTCCTCCTGCGTGCCCTCCTTACCTGCGATAAACTGAATATCATCAATGAGGAACAGGTCTGCACTGCGGTACTTGTCACGGAATTCGAAGTTCTTACCACTGCGGACAGCATCGATAAATTCGTTGGTAAACTGGTCGGCGCGGATATAGACAATATTATAATCCGGGTGCTTCTGCTGGATGCGATTTGCAATGGCATAAAGCAGATGGGTCTTCCCCAGACCGGACTGACCGTATAAGAACAGAGGATTATAGGCTCTGGTTCTCTCCTCTGCCACAGCCAATGCCGCAGAGTAGGCATGCTGGTTGGAGGAGCCTACAACGAAGGAATCAAAGGTATATTGGGAATTGAATTCTACGAAATTATTCCGCTTCTTCTCACCGGTATATTTTAAGAATTCATCCTCATCCAGAACGACCAGCTCTACATCGGATTGAAATTGCTCTCTCATTGCTTCCTTGATCAGGTCGGTGTAGCGGTTGATAATCGTATCCTTACGGAAGGTGGAGGGAGAATAGATCACCAGCTTCCGATCCGTCAGCTCTACCACCTCGGCGTCGTCAAAAAATGTAACGGCTACCGTGGGATGATTCTTTTCCATATAGGATAGAACACGGGACCAGACATAGGCATTGGAATACATAGAGGACTCCTTTCTTTTTGTAATATAAAGTTTCCTAAAAAAGAACATACTTATTCCACATTATTGTATCACAAAAACCTGAAAATTGCAAGGTATACTATTATAAATATAGCCTGTTTTATTTCGCCTATACAAAATACACAAAAATATACCCTGGATTTTTTCTTTTAAATCATTGCAATTCATAAATTCTTTATACAAATTGGTAAAGAGTTATGATATAATGATTATGATGTGCAGATGAATTAAGAATGGAATTGAGGTTGATACATTTGAATCTGTTGTTTTTTTTAACACCTAAGGCTACCTGTACCTATTTATATGATGATTACACCATGCGTCAGGCCTTGGAACGGATGGAGAAGTCCGGCTATTCAGCTCTTCCCATTCTAACGAGGAACGGTCAGTATCGTGGAACCCTCACAGAGGGGGACCTTCTGTGGGCAGTCAAGAATCTTTGCAGAGACGGGCTTCGGACTGCGGAGGAGCATAATATTATGGAAATTGCCCACCGACGGGACAACGAGCCGGTAACGGTAACTGCGGATATGCGGGGCTTACTGGAGAAGGCATCGGATCAGAACTTTGTTCCGGTGGTGGATGATAAGAACGATTTTATCGGTATTGTCACCAGACGAGCCATTATGCGCTATTGGCTGAACAAGCTCTGCAAGGAAGAAACATGAAGCTGTCCTGTATCGCACAGAGAGAAGCAAAACTCCTGCCTATTCTGCGGCAGGAGCTTGCTATGTCCTCTACATTAGTAAAAAGGCTGAAATATTGCCATGCCTTCTTGGTAAACGGACAATCTGCACGGACAAATTTTATAGTAAAGCCCGGAGATTTGGTAGAGGTGCTGTTGGATGAAGCTCCACCGGAATATCCCGTTGAGGATGGGGAGCTTTCTATCCTCTATGAGGATGAATTTCTTATTGCCATAGACAAGCCTCCGGGACTGCTCATGCACCCCTCTCCCGCAAGGAATTCAGGAACTCTGGCAAACTATCTGCAGGGCTATTATCACAGGACGGGACAACATTGTTTGGTACATCCTGTGAGCCGACTGGATCGGGATACCTTCGGTGTGGTGCTTCTGGCAAAAAATGCCCATGCCCACGGAAAAATGCATGTCCAGCTTCTGGAAGGAGGCTTGGAGAAATGCTATCATGCCATTGTTTTAGGCTGTCCGGAAGGGGAAAGCGGTATCATAGATGCACCCATTGCAAGACTGAGCCCCGAGAGCCTGCTCCGCTGTGTACGGATGGACGGGAAGCCTGCCAGAACTGCCTACCGTCTTCTGGAACAGAAGCAGGGCTGCAGCCATTTAGAGCTTCGACCTCTCACAGGGCGAACCCATCAGCTGAGAGTTCACTGTGCTCATATGGGCTTCCCGATCGTGGGAGATCCTCAGTATGGTTCTGATCCCTATGGACTGCCCTATCAGCAGCTTTGTGCGGTTCGTTTGGGCTTTACCCATCCGATTACGGAAAAATTTATGGAAATTTCGTCAAAGCAGAAGGTAAGTCTTGATTTTTTGGAAACTCATGGAGTATAATAGACAGGAAAAATCCGCAAAGTTATTTTGCGAAGGAAATTTGGAGGTTTAAATTATGTTTCAACGCTTGATCGACCAACTGAAGCAGAAGGATCGTAAGATCGTATTTACCGAGGGTCACGATGCCCGTATTCTGGAAGCTGCTGCTCGCCTGAATGCAGAGAAGTTCCTGACTCCCATCCTCATCGGTGAGGTTGAAGTTGTGAAGGAAAATGCCGCAAAGGGCGGCTTCGATATCGAGGGTGTAGAGATCATTGATCCCGCTACCTATGCAGGCATGGATGAAATGGTCGAGGCTATGGTCGCTCTGCGTAAGGGCAAGATGACCCCTGAGGACTGCCGTGCCGCTCTGTCTAAGGGCAACTATTTCGGTACCATGCTGGTCAAGATGGGTAAGGCAGATGCTCTCTTAGGCGGTGCTACTTATTCCACCGCTGACACTGTACGTCCCGCTCTGCAGCTTGTTAAGACCAAGCCCGGCTCCAGCCTGGTTTCTTCCTGCTTCATTATGGTTCGCGGAGAAGAGATGCTCTGCATGGGTGACTGTGCCATTAACATCGCCTACAATGACAAGCTGGACAAGGAAGGCAATGTAGTACAGTCCGCAGCCGATCAGCTGGCAGAGGTTGCAGTTGATGTGGCTCGCTGTGCACAGCTCTTCGGCATGGATCCCAAGGTTGCTATGCTGAGCTTCTCCACCAAGGGCTCCGGAAAGGGTGCTACCGTTGGTCTGAGTCAGGCTGCAACTGCTAAGGCGAAGGAGCTGGCTCCCGATCTGGCAATCGACGGCGAAATGCAGTTCGACGCTGCTGTTTCTCCCGTTGTAGGTCAGCTGAAGTTCCCCGGCTCTCCTGTTGCAGGCTATGCCAATACCTTTATCTTCCCCTGCATCGAGGCAGGCAACATCGGCTATAAGATCGCTGCTCGTCTGGGCGGTTACATCGCTTATGGCCCCATCATGCAGGGCCTGAACGCTCCCATCAATGACCTGAGCCGCGGCTGCAACGCCGAGGAGGTCTACGCTATGGCCATCATCACCGCCGGCCTG
>JAGBGB010000353.1 GCA_017936205.1 Oscillospiraceae bacterium | reverse complement strand
CCGATTTTCAAAATCGTACTCCGAAAAAACGGGAGATTTTACGATATATGGTTTCAAAATGTTCGGAATACGCCGAGTTTTGTGGTAAAAATTTTTACAAGGGGACTTTTTCAGCAGCCTCCATTGCGCGTCCGGTTCATGGCGGTACGGCATGAACAGAAATAACCACCGAAAAGATGTTATTTCCCCAAAAAACGGAGCATTTTTACAACCACCAATTCTTGGTGTTTGTCGGACGCGCAATGCGCGCCCCTACGAATGGTGCGATCAATTCGGATTTGTCGAGCTGTTGGAGGTTTGCGGCTATTGAAATTCCTCCCTACTCATGATATATTGAATATACCCATTCATAGGACAGGCCTATGTCCCATAACGCCATTTTACTTCGTTCTGAAAGAGAGAATTGATTATGGATAACAGCAAATTGGAGCGCAGCTTGGAGATCTTCTTCCGCGGTCTTCGAGGGGAGGATCTGTCTGTAGGTCATCTGGCTGCGGAATATGGAGTTTCAACAAAAAGCATTACCCGCAGTCTCAATGATATCAAAGCCTTCCTTGCAGATCATCGGGAGCTTGTAGGTCAGACGGAGCTTCTGTATTCTTATCAAGACAGATGCTATCGGCTGCATATGGAGGAATTCTTAAGCAGTCGAGAGCTGTTTTCTTTGTTGGAGGTATTGATCGGTACACGAGCCTTTTCGAAGGACGAGCTGCTTACGCTGACAGAGAAGCTCAGAGCCTTTACCACCCCGGAGGATCGGAGCAAGCTCAATGATTTGATCCGCAAGGAGCTGTTCCACTATTGTGCTGTCAAGCACGACTGTGAAAGTGTACAGGAGCGTCTGTGGCAGCTTGTGAACTGCATCAGTGAGCAGCTTGAGATCACCGTAGAATACTACCGTAAGGATCGTAGGTGGGTCACACAGCGGATCCGACCATCTTCGGTTATGTTTGCGGATCATTACTTCTATCTCATAGCCTTCCATGTGGGAGATCCGGAGAAGCCTGCATATTTCCGAGTTGACCGGATCAAGGAGCTAAGGATCCATCGCAAGCATTTCACCACACAGGAGGCGCCGAAATTCGACGAGGGTTGGCTCCGTGAGCGGAGCCTGTTCATGTGGCCGGGGCCCTTGCGAACCATCCGCTTCCAATTCACAGGGCCCTCTGTGCAGGCTGCTCTGGACAAGCTGCCCACTGCAAGGATCATAGAGGAGCGCACCACCGACGAGGGAAAGGTATGCTACATTCTTGAGGCTGAAACCTATGGCGACGGCATCAAAATGTGGCTCCTCAGCCAAGGAAGCTGGGTAAAGGTTCTGGAGCCCCGAGAGTTCGTGGAAGAAATGAAAGCCGAAATCGAAAAAATGCAGCAGTATTATCGGTAATATGGACATATTCCGATTTATCGTACCATTCGTAGGGGCGCGCATTGCGCGTCTGACAACCACCAAGAATTGGTGGTTGTGAAAAATGTTGCGATTGTTGGAAAATATACATCATTTTCGGTGGTTTTTGTATTCATGCCGTTCCGCCATGAACCGGACGCGCAATGCGCGCCCCTACGAATGGTGCGGAAAATTGGAATTTGAGGAGGGCTGTCCCGGTGATTTGTGAACTGCTCTTTGTCAGTGTATTCAGGAAGGACGATTGATCACCGTGATATATGGTCAGAGGTCAAACAGGGACAGCTGCTCCGGCTGCGGCTGAGAGGACTGCTGTGGGACAGAGATGCTTCCGTCCCATGTTTGGTCAATGGGAATGGCGCCTCTGCGGATCAGCTCCGTATTGCCGGGGTATTGAGGAGCCTGTCTGCAAAGCAGAGGGCACCAGCCCCGCTTCAGGGTATCTGTGGCGCCCTGCCAGGTCCCGCCCTTCCCCAGATCTGCACGGATCACGACCGTGGCTCGAGATTGGGCGTATATATAACGATTTCGCATCATGGCAAAGGCTGTATGGAAGCCTGCATCCGGGTTGGCAACGGACAGAAGCAGCAGCTTTCCTCTCTGCACGGCATCCTGAATCGGAGGCTTCTGCATCCTGCGTAAAAGGGAATCTGCCAAAAAGACCGCCGCTGTTGACCCACAGCGCAGAGCCTCGGTCTCTGCCACGGTATCAATGCCTCTGGCACCGCCGGATACCACGCCATAGCCTTGACTCAGAGTTTTCCTCACGGCATCGGCAGCAAAGGCTCCATCCTCTTCTGTAATATTCCGTGAGCCCACATAGCCTACTCTGGGCTGCTCCAAGAGCCGGGGATCTCCTGCATAGTAGAAGATCGGCGGTGCTTGCTTGCCCAGCTTCTCCTTCAGTATAGCCGGATACCGTGGATCCCCTCGGGTCAGAGCAGAGATCCCAAGATCCTCATAGCGTTGCAGGGCAAGGGTCAGGCGATTGCTACGATCCATAAGCCGAAGAAGTCGATAGGCATACTCCGCATCTATGGGCAGAGCGGCTCTCAGCTCCTGTTCGGATCGCTCCAACAGATCCGAGGGCTCCAATCCCCTCTCTGACAGCAAAGCCTCCAGCCGATTCCATTCCCCGGGCTCTAAGGGCTTTAGCTCATGGGTTTTACAAATGTGACTGCAAAAAATCAATGTTGCAAAGGAATTTCCATCCATATCCCTGTTCACCCCTTTCCCGGTGCCCTAAGATAAATCACTGTACTACTGTCCATCAAATACCAGTCCCATTATACCACATTGTAATCCAAAATAAAAGTCCCGGTTTCCTCCTCTCCCTTATTCCGTGTGTTACCCGAAAAAGCTCAGTACCATGGAAAGGCAAATTCCGATTTATCGACGAGTGCTTCGTACAACACCGTAGGGAACGGCCTGTGTAACCTTCCGCAAGGTATCGAAATT
>JAGBGB010000352.1 GCA_017936205.1 Oscillospiraceae bacterium | reverse complement strand
TTGGGCGGCTACCGGTCTGTGGCATGGTGCCGCTTGGAGCTTTGTGCTCTGGGGACTGTTCTTCGCTGTGATCATGATCGTTGAGAAATTCCTGATCGGTGAGAGACTGAAGAAGCTCCCTGCAGCCCTGCAGCACCTTTACACCATGTTTGTTTTCCTGATCAGCATGGTGATCTTCAACGCCAACGGTCTGGGACAGGTCTTCGGAGATCTGAAGCATATGTTTGGCGGTGCTCCTCTGTGGACCGCAGATACCACCTACTATCTGAAGAATTATGCTGTCATCTTTGTTCTGGGCATTTTAGGCAGCACGCCGCTGTTTAAGACTCTGTGGTCTAAAATCTCCCACCGTGCAAAGGGCTTGAGTGCTGTGGCAGAGCCTCTCTATCTGGCTCTTCTGTTGGTCGCTGTTACAGCCTGTCTACTGAACGGCAGCCTGAATCCCTTCATGTATTTCCGTTTCTAAAGGAGGTCGCAATATGGAAAAATTCAAACAATATGCAGTCATTGCTGTCTTCTTCCTGTTCCTTTGCGGCTTTGCCATTGCTCACTTCATCCTTCCTGACAAGGATTTTTCCCCATCGGAACGAAAGCCTTTGGAACAGGCTCCTGAGCTGACTGTAGACAGCATTCTGAGCGGAGATTATTTCCTCGATGCCGAAAATTATCTGTTAGATCAGTTCCCTCTGCGTGCACAGTTCTTAGATGCCAAGCGAATTCTGGATAAGAACATCTTCCTTATGAACAGCAGCAGTGGCTATGCCAGTGTGGGCGAGCACCTCACACAGCTGTCCCCCACACTGAATGAGGATCAAGCCGAGCATGCCGTAAAGCTGTTCAACAAGATCTTAGCACAATATCCAGATTTTAACAAAGCCTACTATACCGTTGTTCCCGACAAAAATTACTTCCTGACGCAGATTAACAATCAGCCCTCTCTGGATTACGATAGGCTATTACAAATCGCAGACGGGATCCAAGCAGAGAAGATCGAAATCAAGCATCTGCTGACTCTGGAGGACTTTTATCGCACAGACAGCCACTGGAGACAGGAGCGAATTCTCCCCGTAGCGGAGGCTCTCTGTTTGGCAATGGGAGTTCAACCTGCAGACGGTGACAGCTACCGCACAACTACGCTGCAGGGCTTCAAGGGGATCTATTACACCCTGACAGAGAATCCTCCCGAACCTGAGGAGCTGATCTATCTACGAAACGACGCCATTGACAATGCGATCGTAGAGAGACTGGGCAACAATATGAAAACAGAAGAAATGACCGTCTATAACGAAGAAAACTTCAATAAGGAGTTCACGGATTCCTACGATGTGTTCTTAGACGGTCCCGAATCTATGATCACCATCGAGAATCCCAATGCCACTTCAGACAAGCATTTGATCATGATCAGAGACAGCTTCGGCAGCTCCCTGGCCCCCTTGCTGATCGACAGCTATGCCAAGATCACCATTCTGGATCTGCGTTATCTGAAGTCCAACTACTTCTCTGCCGTAGGTGTTGATTTTACGGATGCAGATGTTCTGTTCCTGTGCAGCACCACCATGATCAATAATGCCAAGACTTTAGGTCTGTTCTGATCCCCACCCACAGCCACCTGAACCTGACGGCTTGCCGCCATCGGGTCAGGTGGTTCTTTTCGCTACGAGGCTTTTTGCACTGTGCTTCTTGCATTTTTATTTAAAATTTGCTATAATATTTTTTTATGCTGAAGGATTATAAAAAAGGAGGCATCTATGAAAGCATCACCATTATATAAGAAATTCTTCGGAGACAGAGCCTTTTATAAAATGGCACTTGCGGTCGCCCTGCCCATTATGATCCAGAACGGGATCACCCAATTCGTAGGTCTGCTGGACAACCTTATGGTTGGCAGTGTGGACACGGTGCAGATGACAGGTGTTGCCATTAGCAATCAGTTGCTCTTCGTCTTCAATCTTGCCATCTTCGGTGCCATTTCCGGCGCAGGGATCTATGGAGCCCAGTTTTACGGACAGGGGGACATGGGCGGCGTGCGTTATGCCTTCCGCTACAAGCTGCTGATCTGTGGTGCCCTGCTGCTTCTGGGATTCGGGATCTTCCTGTTCTTCGGAGAGGATCTGATCCGCCTTTACCTCAAGGGTGAGGGCGAGACAGAGAACATCGAAGCCAGCCTTTACTATGCTAAGGAATACCTGTATATCGTCATGATCGGTCTGCTGCCCTATGTGCTGGCTCAATGCTATGCAGGCACCCTTCGGGAATGTGGGCAGACTGTGGTTCCCATGGTGGCAGGGATCGTCTCTGTTCTTGTTAATCTGATCTTCAACGGGATCCTGATCTTCGGGCTCCTGGGCTTCCCCGCTATGGGGGCTGCAGGCGCCGCCGTTGCAACGGTGATCTCCCGCTTCGTAGAGGCAGGGATCATTGTGATCCATTCCCATAGACGGAAGGGAACCAATGCCTTCCTTGTGGGAGCCTATCGCTCCCTGTACATCCCCGGTAAGCTATTCGGACAGATCACTGCCAAGACCATTCCCCTGCTGCTCAATGAGACCATGTGGGCAGGGGGTATGGCCATGCTTGCCCAACGCTACTCCCTCATGCACTTTGATGTGGTTCCTGCTCATAACATCGCAAACACCGTAGCCAATGTATTCAATGTGGCATTCCTTGCCATGGGTACTGCCATCGGCATCATTGTAGGGCAGCTTTTGGGAGCCAATAAGTTAGAGGAAGCCAAGGACACCGATCGGAAGCTGATCACCTTCTCCGTATCCATCTGCTTCGTCATCGGCGGCATTATGGCGATCTTCGCTCCCCTGATCCCTGAGCTTTACAACACCTCCGAGGCAATCCGTGCACTGGCAACCAAGATGCTGCTGATCACCGCCATGGTCATGCCCATCAATTCCCTTGCAAACGCCTGCTACTTCACCATGCGATCCGGTGGAAAGACCTTCATCACCTTCCTCTTCGACAGTGTCTATGTATGGGTGATCATGCTGCCCCTGTGTATTGTGCTGCAGACCTATACCGCCCTGACCATTGTGCCCCTGTTCCTGATCTGCCAGTTTGCAGATATCGGCAAGGGCATCGTAGGTCTGATCCTGATCAAAAAAGGGGTTTGGATCCAGAATATCGTTAAGGAGGAAATCGTATGAAACCAAGAAGCTTCTATCGTAACCACGGGCCTGTCAGGATCTTCCTGTCCTACTTCAAGCCCCACAGGAAGCTGTTTGCACTGGATATGCTCTGTGCGCTGCTGGTATCCATTGTAGATCTTGCATTCCCTCTGGTATCCCGTACGGCTATGAACAAATATCTGCCAGAAGGAGCCTTTACCACCTTCTTCACAGTCATGGCTGTGTTCGCAGCTGCCTATTTGATCCGAGCCCTGCTGTACTTCGTGATCTGCTATTGGGGGCACACCTTCGGCATTCGGGTAGAGGCAGATATTCGTCAGGATCTGTTCCGACATATGCAGTCTCTGGGCTATGATTTCTATGACAGGAATCGTACCGGGCAGCTTATGAGCCGATTGACCAGCGATCTCTTCGAGGTCACAGAGCTTGCCCACCACGGTCCGGAGGATCTGATCATCTCCGTTCTGACCATTGTAGGTGCTCTGGTGGTCATGTTCACTCTGGAATGGCGTCTGGCTCTGGTTGTTTGCATCATTCTGCCCATTCTGGTGGTTGTGGTGACCCTCCGCCGTCGGAAAATGAGCGCAGTTTCCAAGAATGTAAAGGCAAAAACTGCTGCCATCAATGCAGATATCGAATCCTCCCTGTCCGGCATCCGCACTGCCAAGGCATTTGCCAATGAAGCAGTAGAGTATGCCAAGTTCCACAGGGCAAATGAACGCTTCAAAACCTCCAAGCGGGAATTCCATAAGGAAATGGGGCTGTTTACGGGATCGCTGGAATTCTTCATGACTCTGCTTTCCGTTGCAGTCATTGCGGTGGGTGGTGCTCTCATGATGAAGGGCGAGCTGGAAATGGTGGATCTTCTGACCTTCAGCCTGTACATTTCCACCTTCACCAGTCCTGTCAGGAAGCTGGTAAACTTTGCAGAAATGTTTGCAAACGGCTTTGCCGGTCTGGGTCGCTTCGTGGATCTCATGCGGCTGGAGCCCGGTCTGCAGGATGCAGAGAATGCGCAGACGCTTACAAATGTCAAGGGTGAGATCCGAGTGGACAAGGTCAGCTTCTCCTATGACGAGGATAGCGAAGTGCTGAATTCTGTTTCTCTCCTTGTTAAGCCCGGTGAGACCATCGCCATCGTAGGTCCCTCCGGTGGCGGCAAAAGTACCCTATGTCGTTTGATCCCCCGATTCTACGATGTTTCCGGCGGCTCCATCAGCGTGGATGGGAAGGACATCCGTCAGGTAACGCAGGAATCCCTCCATCATGCCATTGGTGTGGTACAGCAGGATGTATTCCTCTTTGCCGACACCATCGGCAACAACATCCGCTACGGCAGACCGGATGCCACCATGGAGGAAGTCATAGAGGCCGCCAAACGCGCAGAGATCTATGAGGATATTATGGCTATGCCCGAGGGCTTCGACACCTATGTGGGCGAGCGAGGCACTCTGCTGTCCGGCGGTCAGAAGCAGCGTGTCTCCATTGCCCGAATCTTCCTGAAAAATCCTCCCATTCTGATCCTGGATGAAGCCACCTCTGCCCTGGACTCCGTGACGGAGGCCAAAATCCAGCGGGCCTTTGACAATCTGGCCCTGGGCCGTACCACATTGATCATTGCCCATCGACTTTCTACCATTCGCAGTGCCTCTCGGATCATCGCCATTGCCGACGGAGTGATCTGTGAAGAAGGAACTCATGAGGAGCTTCTGAAGAAAAATGGCCTTTATGCCAACCTTTGGAGGACTCAAAATCTAAAAAAAAGCTAAATTTGTCGTAGAAAATGGAAAAAGCCCTTGCATTTATCAGGAAACTATGATATAAACAACTTAATACTGTCGTGCTTGCCGACTTGTTACGGAGTGCGATAAAAATTGAGAGGATGATTATTCAGTGAATATTTCCCTGCGTCCTGAATCCATCATTACCTATTTCCACACTCACGGAAACATTATCGAGTGTAAGGAATTCGGTTCCGGACACATTAATGATACTTACAAGGTCGTTGCCGACGATGGTCATGTTTATGTCCTGCAGAGGATCAACAAGAATGTTTTCAACGACACCATTGCCGTTATGGAGAATGTCAGTGCAGTTACCGACTTCCTCCGCAAGACCCTGAAGTGCCCCCGAGAGACCCTGCACTTCCTGCGTACAGACGAGAATCTCCGCTACTACATTGACGAGAATGAGGACTGCTGGCGCTGCTACGAATTCACCGACGGCATCTGTCTGGAAGCCCCCGAAACTGACGAGGATTTCTATGAGAGTGCCATTGCCTTCGGTCGCTTCCAGGAAATGCTCAGCACCTTCCCCGCAGATTCTCTCCATGAGACCATTCCCCTGTTCCACAACACGCCCAACCGCTATCGGATGTTTAAGGAAGCGGTACAGAAGGATGCTGTAGGCCGTGTAGCCACTGTGGAGGAAGAGATCCGCTTCCTGCTTGATCGTGAGAAGGAAGCCGGCTTGATCTGTGATGCACTGGAATCCGGCGAACTGCCCCTCCGTGTCACTCACAACGACACCAAGATCAACAATGTCCTGCTGGACTGCAAGACCCGTAAGGCACTGTGCGTTCTGGATCTGGATACGGTCATGCCCGGTTCCTCCCTGTACGACTACGGCGATTCCATCCGCTTCGGCGCTGCCACTGCTGCCGAGGACGAGAAGGATCTGAGCAAGGTCACTATGAGCCTGAATCTGTTCCGTGTGTACACTGCCGGCTATCTGAAGGCTTGCAGCACCCTGACCGAGAAGGAGATCCAGATGCTCCCCGTAGGTGCGAAAATGATGACCCTCGAGGTTGCCGTTCGCTTCCTGACCGACTATCTGGAAGGAGACCATTACTTTAAGGTCGCTTATCCCGAACACAATCTGGATCGTGCTCGCACCCAGATCAAGCTGGTTGCTGACATGGAGCAGAAGTGGGACGAAATGAACCGCATCGTTGCAGAGGAAGCTGCCAAACGCTGATTCCACCCAAAAAGGATACATATGGGGCTGACTCACAATAGTGTGAGACAGCCCCATTTCCATTAAATAAGCCACAATTTATTCACAAAAGCTTCGAATTTTCTTCAGGATTCCCACAGCGATTTGTGGTACTCTTTTCATAGCCCATTGAAGAAGGAGACGATCCTATGAACAACTACGAGCCTCAGGAGTATTATATTCCCACCGACAGAGACATTCCACCCATCCCCCAGCAACCACCTTACCTTCCCTACGGTGAGCCCTACTATTATGAACCGCCTATGGAGCCCTCTGAGAAGAAAGCCTCCGGTGGGAAGAAATTACTGATCTTCGCCCTGTGCTTCTCCCTTTTAGGGAGCCTGTTGGGCGGTGCCGCTGTCCTGCTTCTGCAGAAGGCGCTTGCCCCCTCGGAGGATCAGCTTCTGCAGAACGAAAAAACGCAGGTTTCCTACCTGTTAGAGGGTCAGCGGGAGCAGGTCGCTCTGGAAACCATTCCCGTTGCCAGCGGAACGGAAATGACCCCTG
>JAGBGB010000351.1 GCA_017936205.1 Oscillospiraceae bacterium | reverse complement strand
GCAGAGTTTGAACCCATGCCCACCGCTGACGGTTTATATTCATCGCCGGAACCTCGTTATTTCACTGTAGATGATACCGAAATCACCTGCGATATTCAAAACGGGAGGCTCCTCATCTATACTGATGCAAACAAGATTTTGGCTTCCTATCCCTTGATAGACTATCGGGAGTCCTGTGTGTATTCCAACGGTCTTGGAATTTTCACCGACTCCTTCGGCACCCGAATGTATGACCGAGCCGGAACGCTACTTATGTACTACCCCTTCTTAAACAGCATGGATGACTGAGCCATAGCCAAAAATATCACGCAAAGGAGCTTATGCCATGAAGCGTTTATTTCTTCTGTTCCTTCTGCTCGCTCTTCTGACTGCCTGCAAGGCCCCTGCCCCGGCAGAAACAACAGCTCCTACAGATTCTTCGACCACGGAATCCACAACGGAGCCAACTACAGAGCCAACTACGGAGACGACCACCGCACCTACAGAAACGCAGGCAGTGCACTTCGAGGTCAACGCAGATTTTTCCCAATACACAGAGCAAGCACCTGTTCAAGCAAAGTACACCCGTCTGACCGATGATCCTTTAGAAGACCTGCAGCCTTTGGATACGCCTACTCGGATCTATCCCTTTCCCGGGAAACACTTGGTACATCCCGGGGGTGGTCGATACTATGCCGAGGATCAGTTCAGGTATGGCATTGTAGATGAAACAGGCTGTATTCTGGCAGACCCGGTCTATAGCTCCGTATCTCTCCTTATGGATCAGGTCAGTGGGAAGCGGCTGCCCTACTGGCTGCTGAATAAGGGCTTCCCAAGTACGGAAGATAGGGAAGCCTATGACTGCTATGCCCTTGCCTCCACAGACGGAACTTTTGTATCTGATTGTATTTACAGCAACATTACTGCCTACGAGGGTCGGATCTTCGCATTCTACCACAATGAGTCAGAGGACAGACTTTCCTTCGATGTCTACAATACAGATCTCAAGCTGCTCCTATCCTCTCGGAACCTTCCCTTCGCAGACCGGCTTGGAGGATATTCTTATGATTACACCTACGCTGAGGGGCTATATACCATTGTTTTCGAGGAGCGAATCTATGCTCCCGAGGGCTACTATACCCGAGAATTCAGCTACTACTTCATGGATGACTTTGGGAATCTTGTCTTAGGGCCCTATGAGCAAGCACATATGTTCTGCGACGGCAAGGCTGCAGTCAAGCTTGAGGACGGCTATGTTTTTGTTGACCAAAATGGTTCTGTAATCACCCCGAAGTATGAAAGCACCCACAGGCTTTCCACCGGAAACATCATTGTATGTCGAGAGACCGAAACCGATTATATTTATGAATTGCTAAGCTCCGATTTAGAGCTCCTTACTACCTTACCCGGCTATTCTATCGAACAAGGGGATGGATCCATCCTAATATTTGAGGATGGAGATGTCTGCTCCTGTTACAGCAGTGACGGAAAGGAGCTATGGCGCCGGAGTGGTTGGAACTATCTGTCCGCTGAGATAGTCTACAATAGATCAAGTGAACCTCCGGTTGTGGAAAACATCCCAACGGGAAAAACGGTAAGTCTCCCCGAAGATAGCCATTGTGCCCTGCTGGGAGATCCCGAGGATCCCATAATCTGCATCAGTGACTACATATATGACTGCAACTACCCGGTTGACTACGGCTCCAAGTATTTGGACAAGGAGCTGAACCGGCTCCCCCTCTCTGAATCACTCTATTTAAGAGTCTCCTATTGCGAGGTCGGGCTGCCCTACCGCAGTGCCATAGCGATTTTGGACACGGACAAGGTCACTGTCTATACCGATGCCCACACAGCCGTAGGAAGTTATGGGGTAAGAGATTGCCATATGGCTGACATTCTCCCCGACCAAGTGGTTTCCCTTACCACAGCAGAGTATACCTACCTCTACCATCCCAACGGAGAATTGATCCTTGCATATCCCATTAACCCTATGGATGATTGATCCCATACAATAGCTTGAAGCAGAAAGGATGTGGCCCATGAAACGAGGTTCCCTATTCCTTCTCCTTGCCTTTGTGCTCTCCCTCGTGGGTTGCAGCTCCAAGGAGCCTCTGAACCTACCTGTAAAAACGAATTTCTCGTTCTACGAACAGAAGGAGGCATACACAGCCCTATACACCCGCCTATCCCCGGAGCCATTGACTGAGCTCATCCCCTCAGAGAATTACGGAACTCTGTACCCCTTTATCGGAGCAAGGAAGACCTATGTCTCGGAGGAAGGATATACCATGCATCAGTCAGAGTTTTATGGTTTTACCGATGCTACAGGCAGGATCATTGTAGACCCTGTTTACAGTGATGTTGCACTGTTAACAGGGGGAGAGAATGGAGCCTGTCTCCCCTTCTGGGTTCTGACCAAAGACAAACCCTATTCCGGAGATCTCTTTGCCTACTCCTCCCACCGCGCCATTGCCTCTGCAGACGGCTCCTTTGTCAGCGGTTTCGATTATTCCTATATCTATGGCTACCCGGATTGCATTGTCACACAGAGCTTAGATCGTGCCAATCCGGTGTATGAACTATATGACCATAGTATGAGGCTCCTGTTTTCTACTGCAGATCTCCCCTTCTCCCACAGAATTCAGAATGCACAGTATCACAGCAACGGTCTGTTCCTCCTGCGCCTTCAGGAAGAGGAGGGCTTCGCCTATTACTTTATGGATCGGGAAGGAGATCTTGCCTTCGGTCCTTACATGGAAGCCTACGGTTTTTCCTCCGGTTGGGCAGCAGTAAGACTGTCCAATGAAAAGTGGACTTATATAGATCCCACAGGTAGGCTAATGGAACGGCAATTTGAAGAGTGTGATATGTACTACAATTCCGGTTATACTGTGGTGCAAACCCCAGACCGCACAGAGATTCTGGATCAGGAAGGACAAACGCTAATAAGTCTTCCGAATTATCAGCACCTTCCATCGCTAAAGATAACAGAACACGGCATTTTCCTATCAAGTCTTCAAGCGCCTGATCGCTATTACAGCTTTGATGGAACACTCCTCTACGAAACCACGGACAAAACATGGTTCCCGGAGTACATGGTATACCTTTCCGAGGAAGATCCCTCTGCCCCCTATCTCTACCATGTCGAGCTACAGAAAAAGCTTACCCTTCCTCCTTTAACAGAGGATACCATATTGTCTCCCTCTTCCCCTTGGATCCATACAGGTTTCAATATGGGACTGTCCTATTACGATCGTAAGGATCTATCCGCTACCCACTACCTGGTTTCTCCGGATTTGGAGCTTCTGTCTGTAAGCAAGGAACATCGACCTGAGCTGATCTCGGAGCAGCCGGGAGAACGGTCCCTTCCCTTTGTGGCACTTCCCGGAGAAGAGGGTACAGAGCTTTTCGGTCCCGAGGGCAAGCTCTTAGGTCTGAGTCCTATGGCAGATTTCCATATTGGCAGGATCTATGAGGGAGACTATCTCAGCCTAAGCAACGAATTCTGCACCAAGCTGTATACTCAGAATGGGGAGCTTGTATTCTGCTATCCCTTTGCTGCCGCTATGGAAGACTAAAAGCTCTTGACACACCGAAAGAAACATGATACATTGAACCTATCACTACACACAAGGAGATGGAATATATGAATAAAGAATGGGATCTGACTCCCCTTTATACCGGCTTCGACGATCCTCATTATGCCGAGGATTTAGAGACCCTTCGTGCCACAGTGGAGGAGATCCGTGAGCTGCCTGCTCTGCAGGGCACCATGGAGCCTGCCGCCTACTTGGTCAAGGCTCTGACTTTAGAAGAGAAGATCAGCGTGCTGGGAGACCGTATGGCATGCTATGCCAGCCTCCGCAGCTCCACCAACACACAGGATGTTGAGGCTGTCAGTGCCCTTTCCAAGCTGCAGCAGCTTTTCAGCGATTGCTCCGCAGCACAGGCAAGCCTGCAGAGCTATGTGGGCAAGTTAGAGGATCTTGATACCATCACCGCCTCCGATCCCTTCTTGGGGCAATATGCCTTTGACCTGAGAATGCGGAAGGAGGATGCCAAGTACACTCTGGATGACAAGGTAGAAGAGGTTCTGGCAAAGATGGATCTGTCCGGCGGCACAGGCTGGTCAAATCTGCAGGAGTATCTGACCTCCACCGTCACAGCAAGCTACCGTGGAGAGGATGTAAACCTGAGCACC
Organism: Oscillospiraceae bacterium; assembly: GCA_017936205.1. Taxonomy (GTDB): domain Bacteria; phylum Bacillota; class Clostridia; order Oscillospirales; family Oscillospiraceae; genus JAZOXB01. The sequence goes on along the minus strand of JAGBGB010000351.1, from coordinate 1,338 downwards.
GTACGGAACCTTGCCTATGACAAGGATCCTCAGGTTCGTAAGGATGCCTATGATGCAGAGATCGCCTGCTATGACAAGATCAAGGACGGCGTCTGCTTCGCTCTGAACAATCTGAAAATGCAGGTCAATACCGAATGCGACCTGCGTAAGGGCGGCTCCCCTCTGGAAATGACCCTCCGCCACAGCCGTATGGAAAAGCGTACTCTGGATGCCATGATCGCTGCCATCGAGGAATATCTGCCTGTTTTCTGGAAGTACCTGAAGGCAAAGGCCAAGGCGCTGGGCTACGAAGGCGGTCTGAAGTGGTGGGATCTCTTCGCTCCCATGGGTGAGAACACTGCCACCTACACTGTAGAGGAAGCCAAGGATTACCTGATTTCCCATTTTGAGGGCTTTGCTCCCGATATGGCAGACATGATCCGCAGAGCCTTCGACGAGGCATGGATCGACTTCTATCCCCATGCCGGTAAGGTCGGCGGCGCTTTCTGCCAGAATCTTGCCTGCATCAAGCAGAGCCGTGTGCTGACCAATTTTGACGGCTCCTTCGGGGATATCGTCACTTTGGCACACGAGCTGGGACACGCCTACCATGGCTTGCAGATCGAGACCCATGCTCCCCTGAATCTGAACTACTCCATGCCCGTTGCAGAAACTGCCTCTACCTTCAATGAAACCGTGATCATGAACGCTGCCCTGTCCGAGACCGACGATCCCAAGGTCAAAATGGGTCTGCTGGAAAGCCAGCTACAGGACACTACGCAGATCATGTGCGACATTATGTCCCGCTACTGGTTCGAAACCGCTGTGTTTGAAAAGGGTCGGGAAGGCTTCCTCTTCTCCGACGAGCTATGTAAGCTCATGCACGAGGCTCAGGTACGGGGCTACGGAGACGGCATTGATCCTGAAACCCTCCATCCCTATATGTGGGTCTGCAAGGGTCACTACTACTCCAGCGGTCTGTCCTTCTATAACTTCCCCTATGCCTTCGGCGGTCTCTTCGCAGCAGGACTGTACGCTCAGTACCTCCGTGAGGGCGAAGCTTTCCTGCCCAAGTACCGTGCACTCCTCCACGCTACCACAGTCAGCACCGTTGAGGATGTGGCAAAGATGGCGGACATTGATCTGGGAGACATCAACTTCTGGCGTAGCAGCTTAGAGATCTTCAAGGATCGTGTAGAGGAATTCCTCCGTCTGGTAGAAGTCTGATTATTTTTATTGATAACAATCCCTTAGGGCAGTCTTACCCTCTCCGGTAAGACTGCCCTATTGCTCTCCCGGTCAAATTCCGATTTTCCGCACAGTTTGATTTACCCCTTCGTAGGGGCGCGCATTGCGCGT
>JAGBGB010000350.1 GCA_017936205.1 Oscillospiraceae bacterium | reverse complement strand
TAGGGGCGCGCATTGCGCGTCCGGTTCATGTCGGAACGACATGAACACAAAAACCCTGGATAATGATGTAATTCCCATGAAAATCCGAACATTTTAACGAACCACCATTTTATGGTGGTTCACGGACGCGCAATGCGCGCCCCTACGAAAGGTACGGAAAATCGGAATTTGATTTACTGAGCATATAAAAAGGAGTCGGCTCATGGGATTCCTTCCCTTGAGACGACTCCTTGTTTCACTTTCCACTGTCCACTGAATATCAGGGACCTTCTTGGATCCGAGTGACGACCCATTGGTCGTTCTGTTTCTCGACGCTCCAACGGGCGAGAATCCGATCCTCCTCGGTGCCGGAACTGCTGAGGAGCTGTCCTTGGCTGTCGTAGATGTGCTGCGTGTAGGCGATCCACACATAGCCGGACTTCTCATCCATCTTGGAGATAATATAGTCCAGACTGTACTCTTGGGAAGCCGCCTCGGCTTCTGTGACACTGTAGCAGCTCAGGAGCCCGAAGCGGGCCTCTGCTTCTTCCTCTGTGCCTATAAAGGAGAAGGCCTCCTCTCCCAGCTCCATAACGGGCTCTGCATTGTCTTTGCTGTCCTGGAGGGCGAAGATCTCCCCGTAGGTATCCTCACCGAAGTGCTTCACATTATAGTGGAATTCCCGATCCAAGCTGATATATCGCACGGCATACAGCACCCCTGCCAGCACCAGCAGGGCTGCGGCGGCGATCATGCAATACTTGATCCAGGGACTCATGGGCTTGGCTTGCTTGCGGTTGTTCTTGAGATTCTGTTTCATGGCTTCTGTCTCAGCCTTTCTACCAATTTTTCATCCGGGGTCACAATGACGGTACGGTATTTATCATAGACCACCATACCGGGCTTGGCTCCGTTGGGCTTCTTCAGGAAGCGGACGGGAGTCACATCTACGGGCACATTCTGCCCCTCTCTTGCCTGAGAGAAGAAGGCTGCCAGCTGAGCTGCCTCCGTAATGGTCTCATCCGGTGGGGTCTGCCCTGCGCAGGCAATGATCACATGGGTTCCGTGGAACTTCTGAATATGGAGCCACAGGTCATCCTTCCGTGCTGCCTTCAGGCTCAGCTGATCGTTCTGGCGGTTGTTCCGTCCTACATAGATAGGGTAGCCGTCAGAGGACAGGAATGCCATGGGCTGACTGGGCTGGAGCTTCTGCTGCTTCTTCCGTTCTCCACGGACATAGCCACCCTGTTCCAGCTCTCCACGGATCTCTGCCAGATCGCGTTCATTCTCTGCTCTGGACAGCTCATCCAGAACCGTACCTAAATACTCTGCCTCCACCTCTGCTTGTGCCATTTGCTGAGACAGGATCTTCTCAGCATGCTTGGCTTTGGTGTATTCCTTGTAGAATCGGGCTGCATTCTGCTGAGGGGACAGCTCCGGCTTCAAGGGGATCTCGATCTCCTGCATTTCGTTGTAGAAATCCACTGCCACCAATCGGGTCTGCCCCCTTGCAATGGCATGGAGATTGGCAGTCACAATATCTCCCATTTGCCGCAGGTGCTCCCGATCTAAGGTGGATTCATATTCCTTCCGTTGGAGCTCCAGTTTCCGCAGGGTTCTTTCCCGCAGGGTGGTAACGGTTTTACGCAGGGTCTGGGACTTCTGCCGCATACGGTCGGAATGCTCCGTCTGGGTATAGAAGCCATCTAAGAGGGCAGAAAAGCTCTCCGCCTCCCGCTGCTGCATATACTGCCCATACTGGTAAATGGGACGGTAGGAATAGTCCGAGGGCTGCTCCTCCCGAAACAATACCACGGGCTTATAGGCAGCATATTGGAATTCCCTCGCCAAATAGGCTGCCAGCTTCTCCTTATCAAGGGTCAGGATATCTGCCTCGGTCTCTCCGCTGAAGCCGTAGCTCAGCTCCCTTGCGATCAGGGGTGAAAAGCCGTCGAAGGTGTCGATAAGCCACTTATCCAGCCGCTTGGGACTGTCCACGGTATCCAGAAGCTGCCGTAGCTCCTCCTCTCCCGTATTCCGGGGAATGGCTCTGCCCCGTCTGGGAGGCTCCCGATAGAACAGTCCCGGGAGCACCTGTCGCAGCTCCGACATTTCCAGATCCACACGGCGGAGACAGTCAATAATATGACCGTCCTCTCCTGTCAGGATCAGATTGGAATTCCGTCCCATCAGCTCTAAGACCAGGTGCTTCTGGCAGGGGACACCCATTTCATCCGTGCAATCCAGCACCAGATCCACAGCTCGCTCCGCAGGGGGCTGGGTAATATCTGCGATCCTGCCCCCGGACAGATGCTTCCGCAGGAGCATACAGAACATAGGGGGCTGGGCAGGATTCTCATAGCTCGCTCGGGTCAGATGGATCCGAGGGCGGTTCACATTTGCGGAAAGCAGCAGCTTCTCCTTCCCACACAGCTGCATAAGCACCGTGTCTCTGGCAGGCTGCTGGATCTTCTCTACTCGCAAGCCTATGAGCTTCTGCTTCAGCTCCTGGATCACTGCTGTTAAAAATACTGCATCAAAGGGCATATTAAAGAACCTCTTTCTTCAGTCCTGCTTGGAACAGCTCCTCGATCCGCTGCTGCTGCCCTCTCAGGTGCAGCCAGCCGAAGAGAGCCTCCAAACCGGTGGCCTTCCCATACTGGGACGCCGTTGCATTCTTGGGAATGGTGTGAACATGGGCATTTCTACCCCTCTTATACACTGCCAGCTCTGCTTCTGTCAGCAAGGGCAGGATTCGATCCACGAACTCCGCCTGTGCAGGAGCACAGACCCGTGCCACAGTCTCCTTATGGAGGTTCCGATTCACACACAGTCCCCCGGTACACAGATAGGTTCTTACCTGTAATTCGAACACCGCATCCCCCATATGGGCAAGAGCCAGAGCGGACATGGCATTGATCTCTTTCTCAGTCATAGCTACTCCTATACAAGGCGCATGGCACCGTACATACCTGCATCATTGCCCAGCTTAGACAGGCAGATCTCCGTGCCCTCGCAGGCATGGAATTTATGGATCTGGAAGTACCGCTCCACACCCTTGCGGAGATACTCTCCTGCCTTGGACACACCGCCGCCTAAGATGACTCGATCCGGATCTACCACGCAGCAAGCAGAGGCAATGGCCTCCCCCAGAAGGTCGAAAACGGTTTCCAGCACCTCTACCGCCTGTGTATCTCTCGCCTGTGCCAGATCAAAGACTTCTTTGCAGCTCAGATCCTTCCCCATTTGTGCCTTTGCCATACGGGCAATGCCTGTTGCGGAAGCATAGCACTCAATACAGCCCTTCTTGCCGCAGGTACATTGGAGCTTCTCCTTAGCCGGGACGGTAATATGTCCGATCTCTCCTGCAGAGCCGTGGGCGCCCCCCACCAGCTTGCCGTCCAGAATGATACCGCCTCCAACACCTGTCCCCAGAGTCACGAACACAGCCCCACCGCTGCCGCCATAGCAGTAGTATTCTCCTAAAGCAGCACAGTTGGCATCGTTGCCGCCTACCACCTTCAGTCCGGTGAGGGAGGATAGGGTATCGTGGAGGTTGAACACCCCCCAGTTCAGATTCACGCAGCAGTTCACCACGCCCTGCGCATCTACGGGGCCGGGTACACCGATGCCGATGCCCCGAACCTGCTGCTTCTCTATGCCATTGCGTTCTAAGCAGTCCAGAACCGCAGCGGCAATATCCGGAAGGATCGCCTGCCCCCCATTGTCCACACGGGTAGGGATCTCAAATTTTTCTATTAACGCATCCTCACGGAACAAACCGATCTTTACAGTGGTTCCGCCAAGGTCTACACCAAAGGTATACATACAAATTCGCTCCTTTACAGGGAATGTCTGTATTATACACGCAATCCACATATTTTTCTACCTTTCAGAAAAAAATTTTCGTTTCAGCATTGCGTTTTTCTCGATTTTGCGTTACCATATAGGCGGTGAAATTTATTCAGAGAAGGAGTACTACTATGATTAAAGTTGATATTTCCAATGTATGGGGAGAGCTGTCCCTCGCCGATATGCTCCAATGTGAGCAAGAGGTTTTTGATGCACATATGCTGTTATCCGAGGGCAAGGGCCCCGGCAATGATTTTCTCGGCTGGCTGAAGCTCCCTACCTTTGAAGAAACGGAAGAAATGCGCCGCATCCAGAGAGCTGCCGACAAGATCCGTTCCGATTCCGAGGTCTTCGTAGTGGTCGGCATTGGCGGCTCCTACTTAGGTCCCCGTGCTGCCATCGAGCTGGTCAACGGCTCCCACCATAACCTGAAGAAGGGCAATCCTCAGATCTTCTTTGCAGGCAACAACCTGTCCACCAACGCATGGTTAGAGCTGTGCCAGCTCTTAGAGGGGAAGGATTTCTCCATTAACATCATTTCCAAGTCCGGCACCACTACAGAGCCCGCCATTGCTACCCGTGCTCTGCTTCTGATGATGGATCGGAAGTACGGCGCCAAGGCGAAGGAACGTATTTATGTGACCACCGACTCTGCCAAGGGTGCTCTGCGCCAGATGGCAACGGAGGAAGGCTACGAAACCTTCATCATCCCCCCCAATGTAGGCGGTCGCTACAGTGTTCTGACCGCTGTTGGTCTGCTTCCCATGGCTGTTGCCGGAATGAAGCCCACAGATGTGATGCTGGGTGCTGCCAGAGCTCGTAAGGATATGGACATCCGCAGCTTCGAGAACCCTGTATGGCAGTATGCCGCTATCCGTAATCTGCTGTACCGCAAAGGGAAGAAGATCGAGATCCTTGGCAGCTACGAGCCCAACTTCCGCTACTTTGCAGGCTGGTGGCAGCAGCTCTTCGGCGAGAGCGAGGGCAAGGACGGCAAGGGCATCTTCCCCGCAACCGTAGAATTTACCGCAGATCTCCACTCTCTGGGTCAGATGATCCAGGAGGGCGAGCGGAACATCTTCGAAACCATCGTTCGCTTCGCTCCTCCTGCAAAGCAGGTGGAAATCGGCCTCAACGCCAAGAATCTGGACGGACTGAACTACCTGAAGGGTCGCACACTGGACTTCGTAGAGGAGCAGGCATTCCAAGGTACTCTGGCTGCCCATGTAGACGGCGGTGTTCCCAACATCGTTCTGCAGGCAGACGAGATCTGTGCAGACACGCTGGGCGAGCTGTTCTACTTCTTCGAGCTGAGCTGTGGTGTTTCTGCCTATATGCTGGGTGTCAACCCCTTCAACCAGCCCGGTGTGGAGTATTATAAGCGGAATATGTTCAAGCTCTTGGGCAAGCCCGGCTATTGATCCTAAGAGGGAAATTGTAACTTTTTTTCAATCCTCTTGCTTTTTTATCGATTCCCTGATAGAATAGAAGTAGGAAACCGAGCTTGCTCGGAAAACAAAGGAGGAATATCCTATGGTTAAGTTAATTATGGGCCTGAAGGGCGCAGGGAAGACCAAGCAGCTCGTTCAGGACATCAACGAAGCAGTGAAGAATGAAACCGGCAGCATGGTTTGCATCGAGCTTGGCACCAAGCTGCGTTACGATGTGGACAGTCGTGTACGACTGATCGAATATCAGGAATATATGATGGGCGATCTGCCCTCCTTTAAAGGCTTTATCAGCGGACTGTGTGCAGGCAATTTTGACATTACCCATATTTTTATCGACAGCTTCTATAAGTTGATCCACAATGGGACTCCTGCAGAGATCGAGGACTTCGTGGTCTGGTGTGACCGCTTCGGCTCCGGCAGAGGCATTGACTTCACCATTCTGGTTTCTGAAGATCCCGAAGCAGCCGGAGAAACGCTGAAGAAATATATGTAATACATACTCAGGTCTGCTGCAAGGACAATTCTTTGCAGCAGGCCCCTGTTTATTCAGTTTCATTTCAGCTTCTGTCAGTATTATGATAGTATGTTGATTGAATCCAAACAGG
>JAGBGB010000035.1 GCA_017936205.1 Oscillospiraceae bacterium | reverse complement strand
GTGGCATATGGAAAAGATCCCTATATGCAGATGCTGCCTAAGGGCGAATCCCTCCACTATAAGATCAAGGAGGGCGATATTATCGAGCTTCGCCTGAAGACCAACCTGATTAGCGGTACTTCCGACCAGATTCAGCTTTTCTATACCACTACCGCCGACAAGACCTACACAGAATCCAAGTCTGTGAAGTCTGCACAGGTTCTCAGTGCCAACGGTGGCTACAAGGTGATCCAATTCAAGATGAGCAGGAATATTGGTGAAATTATCAATGCTCTCCGTCTGGATCCCTACAGTAACTGCTCCGATAACTTTAAGGCAGAATTCGAGCTGGACTACATCTATGTAGGTTCTCCCGATCAGGCTCCCTCTGCTTATACAGATTCAATTTTCATTGACTTCAATAATGATGACAGAGCGGTAGGCAGATACATGGCATCCGACATCTACAGCAGCCTAAACTATGATGCTAAATTCTGGTATTACAACGCAGGACGCTCTGCCAAGCCTGCTATTAGCAATTCTGCCGGAACCATGACCCTTACCATTGCTTCTACTACGGATAATTATGGATCCACGGGACACTCCCCCTATTTCCAGACAACCGATGTTTCCATGTTGGGAGATACGGTTCCTCTGAACTATGTCCCCACAACAAAGGATGTGGTACAGATGCGAGTGAAGTTTGAGGATTGCGCACTGATTTCCGGTGGCAAGGCTCGTATCCGTCTGTACTATATCAAGAATGACGACGACGGAGCCCAAGGAATCGATACAACTGACTACATTACTCTCGTGGTGGATGAGGGAGCTCTGAGTTCCGGCAAATGGCTTACCTATACCGCCAATGTAGGAACAGCATTCAGCTCTGCTCAGGTGATCAACGGCATTCGCCCGACCTTCAATGGCATTTGCTCCGCTGCAGGGAAGACAGGCAAGATCACCGTGGACTATGTCTATGTAGGACCCATCAACGGTCGTCCTGAACAGGATTCCCTGATGTTCGACTTCACCGGAAGCTCCGCGGATCTTCTGCGGTATAATTCCAAGACCTACGGCGGTTACAACTACGACGATCCTTCCAATGTGCACTGGTGTGTAGGTGGCGGCAGTGCAGCTGTGGACAACAAGGCAGGAACGCTGACCTTGATTCCCGATGCATCCCGTGCAAGTATCTATGCCTACGCATCCCGGAATTCTGCCTCCATTACTGCACCTCTGAGCTATGATCTGACGAAGGCAGATACCTTCCAGATCCGCCTGAAGCTGGAGAATGTGAAGACGGTTTCCGGAAAGGATCCTCTGGTTGCCCTGGATCTTTTTGCAGGTGGCACCAAGATCGATTTGCCGGATTACACCTTTACCGCAGCTCAGGTTACTTCCGGCAAGTATGTGGTTGCTACTATGCCCATTGCAGAGGAATACCGTAGCTATGGTGTGATTGAGAAGCTCAGCGTTTATCTGGGAAATCTGGAGCTTACCACAGACAGTAAGGTAGTCATTGACTATATCTATGTAGGTCAGTCCAACAACCTGCCTGCACAGGATCATCTGTTCTTCGGTTTTACCAATACCTCTGTGGATACACAGCGTTATGCAACCAAGACATACAGCAAGAACAATTATGATGCAGGGAATTGGGCGTATAATACTGCACGGAACAGCAGTCCTGTTTTCGGATCGAATACGATGTCAATTCGGATTGCAGAAACAACTGACAACTATTCCGCAACGGGCGTTTCTCCCTTTGTTCAGACCTCGAACAACACAGGCAGCCTTAGTGTAAATGTTCTGAACTACTATCCCGGTGCGGAGGATTATCTACAGGTTCGTCTGTGTATGACGGATTGTGCTGTAGCCTCCGGAGCTGCGGCTGTCCGACTGTATTATATGACGGAGGCAGGCGGCTCCATGGCAGGGAGTGTGACGAAGAATCTGTCCGACAGTGCCCTAAACGGTGGGGAGTATATTACCGTTACAGTCCCCATGTCTGAGGCAAGCGGCTATGCAGCATCTGAGGTAATTACAGCGATTCGTCTGGCCTTCCCCAATGTTCGCTCTGCGGACGGAAAGACCGGTGTGATCACCCTTGATTACATCTATGTAGGACCCAAATCCGGATTGCCTAAGCCTACCTATACGGTAAAGTTTGTTGGAGCAGACGGCAAAACCTTGTACTCAGAATATGTGGCACATGGGGAAACAACAGTCTACCGGGGTGCAACGCCTAAGAAGACCTCTGACGGAACCAACCACTACAGCTTTAAGGGCTGGGACAAGTCCCTGACCAATATTACTGCAAACACGACCTTTACTGCACAGTTTACGGCTACGGCTCACAGCTATACCTATGAAAAGGTGGACGGAACCAACCATAAAGCAAGCTGCTCCTGTGGTTATTCCAAAACCGGAGGTCACACCTGGAATTCCGGTGCAGTAACAACGGCTGCGAGCTGTACAGCGGCAGGTGTTAAAACCTATACCTGTACCGCATGCAAGGCAACTAAGACGGAAACCATTGCAAAGACCGCACATACATATGGCTATAGGGTCAGCAATGCTCCTACCACCTCCGCAACGGGCACCCTGACCGGGACCTGCAGTGCTTGTAAGGGAAGTACTTTGGTAACGCTGCCTAAGCTCAACACCACGGATTACAGTTATACCGTTGTGAAGACTGCTACCTGCGGAGCCACCGGTACCGGCCGCTACACCTGGAAGACCACTGCTTATGGTAGCTTCAGCTTCGATGTGACCATTGCAAAGACTACAGCCCACAGCTACAACAGCGGTGTGATTACCAAGGTTCCGACCCTCAATGCTGAAGGTGTGAAGACTTATACCTGCGCCATTTGTAAGGGAACCAAGACCGAGGCGGTTGCAAAGCTCCACGAGAGCCTGTATATGGGCTTTGATAACTCCGCTGCAGCTAAGACACGGTATAACAACTATACCTACGGCTTCCATAACTTCGATCTGGCTTCTCAGTGGAGAGTTGCAGGAAGCGGAACTGCAGCAGCAGACCACAGTGCCGGTACGATGAGCTTCCTGTCCGGTGGCAACGGCAATTATTTGGTGGCTCACGCTTCTGAAAACCCATCTGCTGAAGGATCTCCCCTGTACTTCGATCCTGCAAAGGCTGAGGTCTTCCAGCTCCGCATGAAGTTGGAGAATGTTGGCTGCGTTACAGGAAAAACCGCCTTAGTTACTGTTGACCTCTATGCAGGGAACACCAAGCTCGACTTGCCCGACCGGGGCCTTTATGAGCACCAGGTTCTTGGTGGGGATTACTTCCTTGTGACGCTGCCCATTTCTGAGGAATTCAGAACCAAGGGTATTGTTACCAACCTCCATGTCTACATTGGAAATATCACCGCTACCGCCTCCTCCAAGGCTGTGGTGGACTACATCTATGTTGGCAGCGAGGAAGGGCTTCCCACGGATGCCTATACCGTTACCTTCAAGAATTATGACGGCACAGTTCTCCAGACGCAGACCGTTCACAAGGGGGAAACTGCTGTCTACACCGCTGCAGCACCTGTCAAGGCACACGACAGCAAGTATCACTACAGCTTTAAGGGTTGGGACAAGGCTCTGACCAACATCACCTCTGACACTACCGTAACTGCCCAGTTTACTTCTACAGCGCACAGCTTCATCGGTGGTAGCTGCGTCTGCGGTGCCAAGGAGAATTCGGATCCTGTGGTGGATGAAGGTTTAAGGATCTACCACACTCTGGATCTTGCCAGCGACATTTCTCTGAACTATGCTGTCCTCTCCTCTGCTCTCAGCGGCTATGACATGAGTACCGTTCGTATTGAACTGAGCAAGCGTGAATATGAGGGGAATGTAGAAATCGGGGTTCAAAACAGAACCCTGTATCCCGATTTGGTAGGGAACTATTATTACTTCACCTTGGATGGTCTGCTTTCGATCCATATGAATGATAAGATCTCTGCGGTACTCTATGGGGAGAAGAACGGAGTACCGAGCTGCTCTCAGACGGATCTTTACAGCATTGCGGACTATGCCTACTCTCGTCTGGACAATGCCGGCGCGGATGCTGCCCTGAAGACCCTCTGCGCAGATCTTCTGCGCTACGGCTCTGCTGCTCAGACCTTCAAGGGCTACCGTACCAATGCATTGGCAGATGCCAAGATGACTGCTGCCCATAAGGCTTATCTGACCGACCTGGATACCGTAAGCTTCGGGGGAACCAATCGTGAGTATGCAGCTCTGGAAAATGCTCCTATTAAGTGGGTTGGCAAGACTTTGGATTTGGCTAACAAGGTAACGGTTATGTATGTCTTCGATGCCTCCGGCTATACCGGGGATATTAGAGACCTGAGCCTCCGTGTGAACTACAAGACCTATAACGGAGAAAGTGTTGCTCTTACCCTGTCCGATGCACAGAGCTACGGGGCAAATGCAAACTACTATTTCTTCAAGCTGGATCAGCTTCTTGCAGCAGAGCTGCGGCAGCCTGTCAGCGTTGCTGTATACAAGGGAACAGAAAGACTTAGCGCTGTCCTCCAGTACAGTGCAGATACCTACGGCAACAACAAGACCGGCGCTCTGCTCACTCTATGCAAGAGCCTGTTTGCCTACTCCGACTCCGCCCTGGCTTACTTCCAAAAGTAAGCCCAAGCACATAAATCCCTAAAAACGGGGCTGCCTCAAGGAATGCAAGCATTTCTTGAGGCAGCCCTGTTTTAGTGGACAGTTGACAGATGGACCGATAAACTGCTTCCGTTCAAATTCCGATTTATCGAACAGTTTGATTTACCGCTGCGTAGGGGCGCGCATTGCGCGTCCGGTTCATGGCGTAACGCCATGAACACAAAAACCACCGAAAATGATGTAATTTCTCCACAAATCGCACCATTTTTCACAACCACCAATTCTTGGTGGTTGTTGGACGCGCAATGCGCGCC
>JAGBGB010000349.1 GCA_017936205.1 Oscillospiraceae bacterium | reverse complement strand
ATTACCACGGGATTCTCATTTTGTCAAGCACTTTTTTTCAAAATTTTTTGATTTTTTTCAATTTTTTTATTTCTCATTATTTTCAACTTTGAAATAGAAGCTTTACCCTTTATTCACAAATTCCGACAAACACCATGATATAGTATAGACACAGGGAGCAAAGCACTATACAGCCGATGCTGCGGAAAGATCTGCGGATAAGCCGACGGCGGTATAGCTCTTCTCAAAAAACAGAAGACACCCCGATCAGGTTTATGCCAGACCTGATCGGGGTGGTTTTTTATGATTATCATTTGACAGATCGACGAACAGCGTATACAATATATACACATATATATATTTGATCATTTTACTATCAACTATGTGTCTATCAGGTTTTCCTGATGGGGATTTTCTAATGGAGGACACTACATGGGTGGTTTGAACCATATCTTGTTAGAAGCTTTTTGCTTGAAGGACTCGGATGAGCATGCTCACAAGGAAAGACCCGATTTTTGTCCCGGAGCTCCGAGTTTTCCGGATTCTGAATTAGAGCCGGGATACGCTTGCTTTTTCAACGCTTGCCCCTTCCTTGATTTTACATCCTGCGAAAACACCATATGCTTCTCCAATCAAAGGTCGGAGATGGGCTATGGGATATTACTTTCTCCGAACATGACAGAAGAGCAACGGCAGATCTTTGAAGAGACCGCAATCCAAAAAATCAACGAAGCCTATGAGGAATGTATTTCTCGCCATGTTCCGGAAAGATAGGGCTTTGTTTTCATTGTCCCATTTATCTTACTATATAATATAGTATTGTAACCAAGCATTCTGACAGGAGGGTATTTTCATGACGAAGCTTTTATTACATTTATTTATTAAGGATCACGAGAACACATGGGATCCTAAAGTGCGCTCTGCTTATGGAAAGCTGGCAGGACTGGTGGGAATTCTGTGCAACATCCTACTCTTTGCCGGGAAGCTGGCGGTAGGTCTGCTGTCCGGTGCCGTCTCTGTTACGGCAGATGCGGTGAACAATCTGACAGATGCCTCCTCCTCGGTGGTGACTCTCTTGGGCTTCAAGCTGGCGGAACGGCCTGCGGATGAGGAGCATCCCTACGGTCATGCTCGAATCGAATACTTGTCCGCTCTGGGTGTAGCTGCCATGATCCTGATCATCGGTGTAGAGCTTGCCAAAAGTGCATGGGAGAAGATCCTCCATCCCGCTGCAGTAAGCCTATCCCCGGTTGTAGTCGGCGTTCTGATTGCCTCCATCCTGCTGAAGCTATGGATGAGCCTGTTCTGCAAGGATCTGGGTAAGCGGATCCAGTCCAAGGCTCTGGAGGCTACAGCAGCAGACAGTCGGAATGATGTGATCTCTACCTTGGCTGTGCTGTGCAGTCTGTTACTTTGCCACTTCCTGAACTGGCAGATCGATGGCTACATCGGTATGGCAGTTGCCCTGTTCATAATCTGGTCCGGCTGCACCCTTGCCAAAGAGACCATCAGCCCCCTGCTGGGAGAATCCGCTGACGAGGAGCTGGTAGCAAGCCTGCGGGATCTGATCCTTTCCCACGACCATGTTCTGGGGCTCCACGATCTGATGGTTCATGATTACGGTCCCGGTCAGTGCTTCGCCAGTGTTCATGCAGAAATGGATGCACTGGACGACCCCCTACTCTGTCATGACATTCTGGATGACATCGAGCGAGATGCAAAGCAGCAGCTGCGGGTCCATTTAGTTGTACATTACGATCCCGTTGTGACCGACGACAAGGAGCTGAACCACATGAAGGCTCTGGTAGAAAGCGAGGTCAAGGAAATCGAGCCCTCTCTAAGCATCCATGATTTCCGCATGGTTCGAGGGGTGAAGCACACCAATCTGATTTTCGATCTGGTGATTCCCTATTCCCTCAAGGGCAGAGAAGCAGAATTTAAAAAGCGGATCGACGAACGAGTACAGTTCGAAAACAAGAAGTATTATACGGTCATTACCTTTGAATCCCCCTTTTCCACCCTTCCGCAGGGGAAATAATTGTGAATTTTTTGTGATAAATGCAGATTTCTCTTTTTTTGTTCTTAAATTTATGATATAATATTTTTTACGATAAAAAAGCAAACTAAAATTACGAAAGGTCAGGATTACCATGGGACTGATCACCAAACTATTCGGCACTCGCTCTGAGCGCGAAGTAAAAAAGCTCCTTCCCACTGTAGAACGCATTGAGGCATTGGGGAAGGAAATGTCTGCTCTTTCTGACGAGGAGCTTCGTGGAAAGACGGAGGAATTCAAACAAAGATATGAAGCAGGAGAGACCTTAGATCAGCTTCTGCCGGAGGCATTCGCAGTCTGCCGTGAGGCAGCAGATCGTGTACTGGGTATGCGCCCCTATCGGGTGCAGCTCATCGGCGGCATTGTCCTCCATCAAGGCAGAATTGCAGAAATGAAGACCGGCGAAGGTAAAACACTGGTTGCCATTCTCCCCGCTTATTTGAATGCGCTGTCCGGTAAGGGCGTGCACATTGTTACCGTCAACGACTATCTGGCAAAGCGTGACTCGGAGTGGATGGGCAAGGTCTACCGCTTCTTGGGGCTGAAGGTAGGCTTGATCATTCACGATCTCACTGCCAACCAGCGCAGGGAGGCTTACAATGCCGACGTTACCTACTGCACCAACAACGAACTGGGCTTCGACTACCTCCGTGACAACATGGCACTGTACAAGCAGGACATGGTGCAGCGTGGGCACAACTTCGCCATCGTGGACGAGGTGGACTCCATCCTGATTGATGAAGCCAGAACTCCTCTGATCATTTCCGGTCAGGGCGAAGAATCCACCAAGCTGTATGAAATGGCAGATATGTTCGTCTCCGGTCTGAAGAAGCGTGTTTTCGCCACTACAGACGAGAAGCAGGAGCAGGACGATCTGGATTGCGATTATTATGTAGAAGAGAAATCCCGTTCCGCCAACCTGACCGCCAGCGGTATTGAGAAGGCAGAGCGGTACTTCGGTGTAGAGAATTTGGGCGACATCGAGAACACCACCCTCATGCACCACATCAATCAAGCCATGAAGGCTCGAGGTGTCATGAAGCGGGATATTGACTATGTGGTCAAGGACGGACAGGTGATTATTGTGGACGAATTCACCGGCCGTCTGATGTATGGTCGCCGCTATAACGAGGGCCTCCATCAAGCCATCGAAGCCAAGGAAAATGTCAGTGTGGCACACGAAAGCCGCACTTTGGCAACCATTACCTTCCAGAACTTCTTCCGCCTGTACTCCAAGCTCTCGGGCATGACCGGTACAGCTCTGACAGAGCAGGAGGAGTTCAATTCCATCTACAAATTGGATATTGTAGAGATCCCCACCAACAAGCCCATTGCCCGTATTGACCATAACGACTCCGTATATAAGACCGAGGCAGGAAAGCTCCGTGCAGTGATCCAACAGATCAAGGATTGCAACGAAAAGGGCCAGCCTGTTCTGGTCGGTACGGTCTCTATCGAAAAATCCGAACTCCTTTCCAAGCTGCTGAAGCGGGAGGGTGTGAAGCATACCGTCCTGAATGCAAAGCACCATGAGAAGGAAGCAGAAATCGTCGCGCAGGCAGGTAAGTTCGGTGCCGTTACCATCTCCACCAACATGGCAGGCCGTGGTACAGATATTATGCTGGGCGGCAATGCAGAATATATGGCTCTGTCCGACCTGCGGAAGAAAGGTCTGCCCGACGAGCTGATCGCGGAGGCAAACTCCTTCGCAGAAACCGAGGATCCCGAGATCCTACAGGTCCGTCAGGACTTCAAGACCGGCTTGGCGCTCCACAAGACGGAGACCGATGCGGAAGCAGAAAGAGTCCGCAGCGTTGGCGGTCTGTTCATCGTAGGTACAGAGCGGCACGAGTCCCGCCGTATTGACAATCAGCTCCGTGGCCGTTCCGGTCGTCAAGGAGACCCGGGCGAAACTCGTTTCTTCCTGTCCTTGGAGGACGATGTCATGCGTCTCTTCGGCTCCGAGCGTGTGATGGGCATGATGAATGCTCTGGGTGTAGACGAAGATACCCCCATTGATGCAAAGATGCTCAGCGGTGCCATTGAAAATGCCCAGAAAACCGTAGAAAGCCGTAACTTCCAGTCCCGTAAGAGTGTTCTGGAATACGACGATGTTATGAACACCCAAAGAACCGTCATCTACGAACAGAGACAGAAGGTTCTGGACGGTGAGGATCTGAGCTCCACCATCGACGTCATGCTCCACCATGTGATCGACTCCGAGGTAGAGGATGTTTACGGCAACGCAGAGTATGAAACCGAAGAAGCCCGTGCAGCCGCCCTGCGAGATAAGTTCGAGGGCATCTACATTGCCAAGGACTCCTTCACCGGTGAGAAGAACAAGGACTCCGCAAAGGATAAGCTGTACGAGCTGTTCCGTGAGACCTACGCTGCCAGAGAGACCATGTTCGGCTCTGAGCTTATGCGCGAGATCGAGCGGATCATTCTGCTGCAGGTCGTTGACGAATACTGGATGGACAACATCGATGCCATGGACGATCTGAAGCAGGGTATCCGTCTGCGTGCCTATGGTCAGACCGACCCTGTAGTTGCTTATAAACGTGAAGGCTTCGCCATGTTCGACGGCATGATCAATGCCATCCGTGAAGAAACCGTCCGCCGCCTCTATATGGTTCGTCCCAAGGTCAATGAAGAGGTTCGTCGGAAGCAGGTTGCCAAGATCACCGGCACCGGTGGCTCTGACAAGACCGTAAAGCGTCAGCCTGTAAAGAAGGTCAAGATCGGTGCAAATGAGCCCTGTCCCTGTGGCAGCGGTAAGAAGTACAAGCACTGCTGCCGTGACAAGGACGAGGCAAAGCAATGATCACTGTACAAAAAGGACAATTACAATATTTAGTCAGCCCCCTGTTAGAGGCGGTTCCCCACTGCTTCTCCACCCGCTTCGGAGGAGTCAGTGAGGGCTTCCTGTCCTCCCTGAACTTAGGAACCCACCGTGGAGATCTTCCCCAAAATGTATGGGAGAATTACCGCATTCTGGGGCAAGCCGTAGGTTTCTGCCCGGAGAACACCGTATTCACCAAGCAGATCCATTCCGACATTGTAGAGCGAGTGGATCGCTCCCACTGCGGACGAGGGCTCCTTCGGGAAGCAGAAAACGGCTGTGACGCTCTGGTTACCAATGAGCCGGGTGTGGTTCTGACGGTATTCTCTGCAGACTGCACCCCCATCCTGTTCTACGATCCTGTTGCCCGTGCCGTAGGTGCTGCCCACGCAGGCTGGCGAGGCACTGCTGCGGGGATCGCTGCAAAAACCGTTGAGAAAATGCAGCAGGAATTCGGCTGCAAGCCGGAAAACATCCGTGTCGCCATCGGTCCCTGCATCAGCCAATGCTGCTTCGAGACCCATGCCGATGTGCCCCAAGCCATGATCCAAGCCTTAGGCTCCTGTGCTGAAGGCTGCATTCTCCCTAAGGGTGAAAAGTTCTTCGTAGACCTGAAGGGGCTTAACCAAATCTGGCTCCGGAAGGCAGGTGTGGAGCAGATCCACATTGCCAAGGAGTGCACTGCCTGCGAGCCCAACCGCTTCTGGTCCCATCGGAGAGTGGGAGACCGGCGAGGCTCTTCGGCTGCCATGATCACCATAGGAGGCGATGCCCTGTGAAAAAATTTCTGATCCTGCTTTTGACCCTGGGGCTGCTTCTAAGTGCCTGTGGCACCAAGCCTCCTGAGACAGAGAAGGAGTCTGTATCTCTCCTCCCCGATTTGGACGAAGAATCCACCGAAACCGCTTCAGCCGGTTCCGACTCGGAGGAAGAAGTTCCCTTCGGTCTGTCCTATATGCCGCAGTATGGCTTGAACCCCTACGAATGTAATGTAACTATCAACAGAGCACTGTTCTCTCTGTTGTATGAATCGCTGTTCGTAGTAACACACGATTTTTCCGCCTCCCCCGTTCTGTGTGAGAGCTTCGAATCCTCGGGCGGCGGAACCCTGTACCAATTCCGACTGCTGCCCAATGCTCGATTCTCTGACGGCTCCCTCCTGACTGCGGAGGATGTGAAGGCTTCCCTTCTTGCCGCAGAGGAAAGCTCCATGTATTCTGCACGTTTGGAGCACATTTCCTCTATTAACATCTTAGAGGACGGCAGCTTGGAGATCGCTCTGGATACTCCCTATGAAAACTTTGCTCTTATGCTGGATGTGCCTATTCTGAAGGCTACCACCGTTGAAGCAAGCAAGCCTGTAGGAACCGGACCCTATCGCTTACAGGGACAGTCTCTTGTTCGCAACACCCATTGGTGGAGGGAGGATCACGGAGTCCTTTCCTGCGATCGGATCCCCCTCTCCACGGCGAAGGAGTCCAACGACCTGAGAAATCATTTTGAATTCGGCAATACAGACCTGATCTACTGCGATCCCAACAGCACTGCTGCGGTAGGCTATCGCTGCGACTACGAGGTTTGGGAAGCCCCTACGACTGTTATGCATTACCTGGGCTTCAATCTGAAGCGTGGCTGGTTCACCAACGAGTTGTTCCGCTCTGCAGTCACCTATGCTATTGATCGGGATGCCTTCGCCAATGAGGTCTACAAAGGCTTTGCTCAGCCCTCTCCCTTGCCCTGTTCCCCTTCTTCCCCCTTCTATGACGAACAGCTTGCAGAGGAGTACGACTACGCCCCTGCCAAGTATCAGGAGGCGCTGACCGCTTCCGGCATCCTGACCTCTTCGGAGTACGAGGGCTACAGTGGGATCTTCTTAGTCTGTCTGGACGATCCTGCACGAGTGAAGCTCGCCGATCGGATCTGCAAGGTGCTGAATGATTCCGGGCTGTCCCTGAGCGTCACCGCCTTGGAGCAGAAGCAATATGACGAAGCCCTGAGGAATCAGGAGTTCGATATCTATCTCGGCGAGGTTCGTCTGACCACGAATTTCGATCTTACAGAATTCTTCTTAGGCAACGGAGATCTCCAGTACGGTTCTATCGGAGATTCCGGTCTGATCGCCCTATGCGCGGATACCCTCGCTAACTCCGGCAGCTGTTCTGAGCTGTATCGGCAGATCCTACGTTCTGCCTACATTTGCCCAGTTGCATTTAAGAGCTACGCCATCTATGTTACCAGAGGCAAAATCGAAAACAACGCTCCCGGTGTTGATCTGGTATTCTTTGACGGAAACCAGGCAAGAACCCTTGCAGACGCTTATAAAACGCAGAGAGAGGAAGATACAACTCCATGAGTCTGCTTGATTTGCTGATCACTGCCATTGCCCTTTCCATGGACGCCTTTGCGGTAGCAATCGGAAAAGGACTGTCTGTCAGGCGGATCCAGCCAAAGCACTGGGGGATCACCGGCTTATATTTCGGTGGCTTCCAGGCTCTGATGCCCCTGATCGGCTT
>JAGBGB010000348.1 GCA_017936205.1 Oscillospiraceae bacterium | reverse complement strand
CAGATTCCACCTCACGATGGACACCCTTGCCTTTGGCTAAACCTTCCCACTACCGGGCGGCTTCGGGACTTTCACCCTATAGAAATGTGTGCCCACCGGGCGCACAAAAATTGGGCTGTCTCACAAAATTCTGTGAGACAGCCCATTGCCTATGCACTTTCCCAAATTCCGATTTATCGTACCATTCGTAGGGGCGCGCATTGCGCGTCCGACAACCACCAAGAATTGGTGGTTGTGAAAAATGTTTCGTTTTTTTGGGAAATTACATCATTTTCGGTGGTTTTTGTATTCATGCCGTTCCGTCATGAACCGGACGCGCAATGCGCGCCCCTACGAAGGGGTAAATCAAACTGTTCGATCAATCGGAATTTGATCGACTGTGTGGAATCCGTGGGCGAAGCCTTATTTCAATTCTCGGTGCGGCTGAAAAGGGATGCAACACTGCCACGAAAATAGAAATTGGGTTTATTTGACCAATTCGGTAATGTCCTTAAATTGGTGACCGTAGGTTTCTGCGTAGGTTTGAACGACGGAGTCGGGGATGCCGTAGACCACCACGGTTTCAGGATCGCCGAAGGGTAGGTGATCCTCGTCGGTGCCTTCTACATATTCGCCCTCGTAGACCTGCAGGTGGTCATTGAGGAAATACAGCTCCTTCAGAGAGGTACAGCCGATAAAGATGCCACTTTTTATGGTGCTTGTTAAGGGAGAGAAAACAACGCTTTCCAGAGAGGTGCAGTTGCGGAAAAGGGCATGCTCGACATGATATGCCGCATAGGGCATGGTGACCTCCTTCAAGCTTGTGCAATCGAAGAATATGGAGTCGTAAACCTTGGTCAAACCGAAGGGAAGCTTTGCTCGCTCCAGACTGTAGCATCCGTAGAAGGCATGGGTCCCTACCCCCGGGTTTATTGCACCGTAGCTCAAGGTATAGGGCAGAATGGAGTCGGGCATATCTACTTCCTTCAGGACAGTGCACTTCTTGAAGGCATAGTAGCCGATGCTACGGACATTTTTGCCAAGGATGAGCTGCTCTAAGGCGGCATTATCCGCAAAGGAGTAAGGTCCTAAATCCACAGGGCAGCTATCGGGGATATGTACTTCCTTCAGGGAGCTGCACTGACGGAAGGCGCTTTCTCCGATACTGGTCAATTTGGGGGAGAAATGGATCTGAGTGAGCTTGGGACAGTTGTAGAAGGCTTCTTTATACACAGCGCCCACAGTATCAGCCATGATCACGGTTTCCAACGCAGGATAGCCTTGGAAGGTGCCTTCCCAGATGCCCCGTGTCCCATAGAGGAACTCAACGGTGGTAATTTGATCCCTATAAGCATCCCAGGGCATCGTCATTCCTTCCCACCGGTGCAGGGGTGAAGTTCCGCCGATTTGCAACACACCGGTGTCGTAGAACGCCCAGGTGAGATCGCTGTCTGCAACATCAGGGTTGACCTTACCCCCATCAAGGGCAGTGGTCAGATCGGGGAACAGGGGCAGCTCAATGAGATTCTGAATAAAGCGAACCAGAATGGCACTGACCTGAGCTCTGGTAGCATCTCCCTGAGGCATCAGATAGTTGATGCCACCTTTACCTACACCGCTGACCAGCTTGTGCCCCAGTGCCCAGGATATGGCATCTGTTGCCCAGGAGCTCAGATCCCCCACATCGGGATAGGCAGCAGGATCCCCGGAGATGGTGGTGTCCAGAGCCTTCTTCCGGGCATAGCGGAAGAGGATGGTAGCAAGCTGCTCTCTGGTAATGGTGCCGTTGGGATTGAAGCGGCCCTTGCCCACACCGTTGACGATCTCCTGCTCCGCTGCCCAGTTGACAGCTTCGGCATACCAATCCTTAGGGGAAACATCATTGAACTCTGCCTGAGAGGCAGCAGGCTGTCCCTCGTATCGCCAGAGAACCGTAACCAGCATCCCTCTGGT
Organism: Oscillospiraceae bacterium; assembly: GCA_017936205.1. GTDB lineage: Bacteria > Bacillota > Clostridia > Oscillospirales > Oscillospiraceae > JAZOXB01. The sequence goes on along the minus strand of JAGBGB010000348.1, from coordinate 5,291 downwards.
CATGGCACGATCCGGCCCGAAGGCCGTTTTGCTCACACCGTTAAACAGGTTCCGGTACACAGCATCCATCACAGAAGCAAAATACCAGCTGTTCTCCGGGACATCCCGGAAATTCGCAAAATTCGCAGCGTAGGAAGGAAGGACTTCCTTCTTAATTGTGCCACAGTCATCGCAAATATGGAGGTTATAGCCGGTTGCAGACATAGAGGGGTCGCCGGCAGGAACGACCTCGGAGCAATGATGTCCACCGGCAGTATAGCACACCTCAAGGGGATAATACTCCATGCCGGATCCGTAACGGAAGACAGCCTCACTTGTACCGCAAGCAAGGGGCGTGATAAAGAAATAGCCGCCGGCTTCTTCTGTTTTGATCAGGCCTCCGCCCAGAGAGACGGAGGCGATGCCGTAGCTTGGAAGAGGAGAACGGCCTGCTGCAAGGACGGTGGGCTGTCCTAAAACAAGCTGAATCGTGTCCAGCTTCTCCCAAGTATCCGGCTCCATAACGAAGGAGTGCCACCGATACTGGTAGGTCTCGTGAACATAAAGGTCTGTCATAAAGGCTGTATTCTCTACAGGATAGAGGGTCTGAGCCTGCAGCTCGGCAGTGAAGGTGACCAGAGTGTAGCGGCCTGTGGGGATGCTGTTCTTCCTCCAGTAGAGGCAGTAGGTTCCGTAGCCTTCTTCGGAAGAGAATGTTGCATAATCCGTGGCTATGGGCTCTCCCACAGGCTCGGGACCGGTATAGATGGCCATGCACATATATTGGCCGGGCTTCCCTGTTGCCATTACGCCCAGAGGAAGCTCGGTGGTTCCGTCGGGGGTATAGCTCCCCTTTTCTACCAGGGGGCCGGGGAATACAAGATTATCCTCCAAACTCTTTCCTCTGGAAGCAGCTCCGGGGAGCAGCTCCTGAGGATCGACCTTGTGGACATCCTGAAGATCAACGACCATGGACAGCTCAGCAGTCTCCTCTGCAGCAAGGACAGCAGCAGGAAGTAGGGAGAGCAAAAGGCTGAAGCATAGTAAAATGCCGAAGATTCTTTTCATAATCGATCTCCTTTCTTCTGATACTACAATTATAAGCTGAAAACAAAAGCTTGTCAATCTAAAAATATAAAAACTCCTCCACAGTTAGAATAGATCAAACACTCGTGTAATTCCGATTTGTCGCGCTGCTTCGTTCACCGCTGCGTAGGGGCGCGCATTGCGCGTCCGGTTCATGGCGGAACGCCATGAACACAAAAAACCACCGAAAATGATGTATTTTTTCCAAAAATCGCAACATTTTTCACAACCGCCAATTCTTGGTGGTTGTCGGACGCGCAATGCGCGCCCTTACGAATGGTGCGAAAAATCGGAATTTGTCGGATAACTTCCACTTTCAACTTTCCACTTTTCCCTAAAAAATGCCTGTTGCAGGTTCGACTTGCAACAGGCATTTGGGCTTATATTTGTTTATTTCTCCTTAGCGTATGCCACGACGATGCGGCGGTGGGGTTCGATGCCGGTGGAGAAGGTAGTAACCTGAGGATACTCCTGCAGGGCGGCATGGATCACATGGCGCTCATAGGCATTCATGGGCTCCAAGGTGAAGTTCCGACGGTACTTCACAGCCTTGGCTGCCATCTTGTTGGCAAGCTGCTGCAGAGCTTCCTCTCTCTTGCGGCGGTAGGAGCCTGCATCTACATTGATGCGCAGACGCTTCTCCCGATTCTTGTTGACAACATTGCCGGTCAGATACTGGATGGCATCCAGAGTATCTCCACGGCGACCGATCAGCAAGCCTGCATCTCCGCCAACCAGATCAGCACGGTAGGTCTCCTCATCGACCTTATAGGCATGAGGCACCGCCTCGGAGCCCATATGCTTCAGCAGTCCTGCCAGGAAGGTCTCGATCTGTGCTTCCACGCTGCCTTCTGCAGCAGGAGCATAGGTCTTCTCCTCCACGGGAGCCTTCTCGGGCTGAGGCTTTTTCTCGGGCTGAGGTTTTTTCTCAGGCTGTGGCTTCTTCTCAGGCTGAGGCTTCTTCTCAGGCTGAGGCTTCTTCTCAGACTGAGGCTTCTTCTCAGACTGAGGCTTCTTCTCAGGCTGAGGCTTCTTCTCGGGCTTCTTTTCCGGCTCGATCTTCTTGCCGGGGCGAGAAATTACGCTGGGAGTAGGCTCCACACGCTCCCGAGGCTTAGCAGAACGGGATGCGGAGGACAGTGCAGTCTTGGGGGCTGCGGGAGCTTCGTCGGGCGCTTCGTAGGTGACCTTGACCTCTGCAGGAGAGGAACCGATGCCGAAGAGACCCTTCTTAGCGGTTTTCAAAACCTCGACCGACACGCTCTCCCGATCCAGTTTCAGCTGTTCCAGGGCAGCATTGATGGCATCATCAATGGTCTTGCCGGTCGTGATAATAAACTTTTCCATATATTCTCCTTATTCTTGGCTCTTTCCATAGTGGTCGGCAGAATAGGCGCGGCCACGGGCATAGGGGCGGCCGGGCTCTCCGCCGGGGAATTCACTGCTTTCCTCTTCCTCGGGCAGACCCAACTCCATACGCTTCTTAGCTTCATAATCCTTTGCGGCAGCCTCTCGTTCCTGCTTCTCACGGAGCTGCTGCTTCTTCTTGCTGTTGGCATTGATGCCATCGGGATTGGCGGCACGCTTGGCAGCACGGATGCGTTCCTTCTCAGCTTCCTCTGCGGCAAGCCAGGCAGCCTTTTCACGCCTTACCTCATCCTCTGCATCGTAAACTTTGCGGTAGTGCTTGGTCAGGATCACATCCTGAATAATGCCAAAAACAGACTGAGCGACCCAGTAGATAGAAATACCTACAGGGAACATAAAGCCAAAGACCACAGACATCAGGGGCATGATCATCTGCATGGTCTTGCCGGTATTGGCTGCTTGGGCTGCGGCGGCATCATGCTCGCCCTTTTCGTTACTGATGACAGTGCTGTTCATCTTGGTGCTGATGAACATGCTCAGATAGTTCAGTGCGCCGGACAGAAGGGGGAACAGGGCTCCACCGATCTGAGACCAGCTTGTCATGGTCCAAATCTGCCAGCTGGGAGTTTGACCAAGGTCAATCCCCCACAGAGTCAGCTTCAGGGATTCAACACCCTCCACAATACCGGCAGCATACTTGTCAATGTTGCTGGCAACAGCAAACTGCCAATAATAGTTTACATCCTCTAACTTGATATTCTCTAAGGTTGCATAAGCCTGCTTCAGCTTATCAACCACATCTGCATCCAGATGGCGGATGTAGGTCAGGGGCTCCTGAATGACGCGGTACAGGGGGAAGATGATCAGCAGGGGCAGCAGGGACCACAGACAGCCGCCGAACATGCTGACGCCTTCTTCCTTATACAGGGCATTGACTGCCTGCTGGTAGCCGGCCTTGTCATCCCCGTAGGCAAGCTCAAGCTCCTTCAGCTTGGGCTGCAGGCGAGAGGTTTTCATCATGCTCTTCTTACTCTTGGCACTGGCAGGGAAAAGGATGATCTTAACTGCCAGAGAGAAGAGGATCAGAGCAAGGCCATAGTTGTTTGTGAAGTTATAGAAGAACTCCAAAACATAGCCGAAAATCGTCTTGATAAAATCCATTTTGTTCTCCTAAATGTGAATGCTTCACGGCACGGGATCATAAAAATCGCCGTGATTGAACGGGTTGCACCGTAGCAACCGCTTGAAGGTCAACCAGCCCCCCTTTAGGGCACCGTATTTCTCGATGGCTTCCAGTCCGTATTCCGAGCAGGTAGGAATAAAGCGGCACTTCCCCGGGAAGGCAGGAGAAATATACTTCCGATAGAAGCGGATCAAGGCAAGCAGGAGCTTCTTCATACCAGCAGCTCCAGCTTCTCGCACAGATGGCGGAGGTTCCGTTCCAGCAGGGCAAATTCCGCATCCACAGAGGCGGAGCGAGCAACGACCACAATATCATAGCCGGGCTTCAGCTCAGGCTCCAATCCTCGGTAGATCTCCCGCAAACGACGGCGGACACGGTTGCGAACAACAGCATGTCCCAGCTTGGTGCTGACAGTAAAGCCCAGACGGGATACCTGTGCTCCGTTGCGGCGACAGTAAACTACCAAATAACGGCTGCCTGCGCTGCTGCCTCGATGATAGAGACGGCGGAACACCCCATTTTCTTTCAGCGAAACGGTATGCAGCATGGCGACTCCTTTCGGGTAGGGGAAAAGGCGAACAGATCACTCCGTTCGCCCCTGGTTGATGTTACAAGCAGTATGGTGCGGTCACGGTTCCTTAGGCGGACAGGACAGCTCTGCCTTTTGCACGGCGGCGAGCAAGAACCTTGCGGCCGTTGGCGGTAGCCATTCTCTTGCGGAATCCATGGACCTTTGCGCGATGGCGCTTTCTGGGCTGATAGGTACGCAGCATCTCGTGTACACCTCCTGTAAGATTATGCTCAACACGCATTGCGTGTAGCAATCAAAAATGTTTGCACATACTCATGCCAGAGTATTATACAGCAAAGGAGGGTCAAAAGTCAATAAAAAATTTTCAATTCTGAAAAATAGTATGTAAATAATTCTGCACCCACCAAATGTAGGGGGCAATCAGCAATACATTCCCGGAAAATCGGCAGATTCGGCACCGCAAAGGTAAAGAGGATCAGGCTTGCAGCGTACAGGATCACAAGCATCAGGGCAAAGCCTCCGATCCGCTCCGGCTTTCCCTTCCGATACAGCAGCCATGCCAGGAGATAGCCCAAGAACATACCGGCAAAGTACAGAGAAATATCGATCACCAGAGACTCGATCCCAAAGAGCTTCAATCCATAATAGCTCAGCAGCAGAAAAGACGGAGCCGCCAACAAAGCAACGAAAAAGCTGCTCCAGAACCGCTCCTTATGCTTCCTCCCACGGGACAGCACCGCAGCCCCGATGAGCATAGGCCAGAACAGCAGCTTCAGATGCTCCCACACACTCTCATTCACCGGGGAGATCAATGCCGTAAAAGGGCCGGGCAACAGATCATACAAGAAATGCAACGCCGCCCCTGCCAACGATGTCACCACAGATACCAAAAACCACATATGCATCCCTCCTGCCCAAGTCTATGCTTCTTTATGCACCATTATACTAAGTTTCTATAACCCGAAAGGGCGTAGAAACTCGTGCAATACGCCTCATGTGCCTACCTTCGTCAAATTCCGATTTGTTGCACAGTTTGATTTACCTCTGCGTAGGGGCGCGCATTGCGCGTCCGGTTCATGGCGTAACGCCATGAACACAAAAACCACCGAAAATGATGTAATTTCTCCAAAAAACGAAACATTT
>JAGBGB010000006.1 GCA_017936205.1 Oscillospiraceae bacterium | reverse complement strand
TTCCGCCATGAACCGGACGCGCAATGCGCGCCCCTACGCAGCGTTAAATCAAACTGTTCGACAAATCGGAATTTGACGAATTGAGGGAGGTGGGTGTGGAGGTGTTACTGATGGGGGGCGGAGCAAATCCGGGATTGCTTTGGATTTTTCATTGCTTTTTTTGGGGGTTCGTAGTATGATAGTGGAGAAGGAGGTGGCAGAACGCCATGTATCAACCCCTTGCAGATGAGCTTCGCCCTCGGAAGCTGTCGGAGGTTTACGGACAGGAGGAAATTCTGGGAGAAGGAAAAATGCTCCGTCGTATGATTGACTCCGGCAAGATCCCCAATTTGATTTTTTACGGCCCCAGCGGTACGGGCAAGACCACCGTTGCCAATATTATCGCCGATGCCACCCAACGGAAGCTGTATAAGCTCAATGCCACCACTGCCTCCACTGCGGATATTCGGGAGATCGTTTCCCAATTGGATACCCTTATGGCTCCCAATGGGATCCTGCTGTATTTAGACGAGATCCAGTCCTTCAACAAGAAGCAGCAGCAATCCCTCTTGGAGCATATTGAGAACGGCAAGATCACCCTCATTGCCTCCACCACGGAGAATCCCTATTTTTATGTATTCAATGCCATTCTCAGCCGCTCCACGGTGTTCGAGTTCAAGCCCCTGACCAAGGAAGCTGTACGGAAGGCGGTGGATCGGGCTGTTGCCCACATGGCACAGAAGCTGGAGCTCACCGTCACAAGTGAGGAGGGGGCTTTGGATCACATTTCCTCCAGCTGCGGCGGTGATGTGCGGAAGGCTCTGAATGCTGTTGAAGCCATTTTCAACGCAGCCAGAACCGGAGACACCGAGCTGTGCATCCGCTTAGAGGATGCCAAGGCAGTGACCCAGCGTTCCGCCATGCGGTATGACCGTGGGGGAGATAATCAGTATGACTGCCTCTCTGCCCTGATGAAGTCCATGCGGGGCTCCGACCCCGATGCAGCCATTCATTATCTGGCTCGGTTCTTGGAGGTGGGCGATCTTCCCTCCTGCTGCCGTCGGATCCTGTGCTCTGCCAGCGAGGATGTGGGACTTGCCTATCCCATGGCGGTTCCCATTGTGAAGGCCTGCGTGGATTCCGCCCTGCAGCTGGGAATGCCGGAGGCTCGGCTGCCTTTGGCTGAGGCAGTGCTGTTCTTGGCTACGGCTCCAAAATCCAATTCCTCCTACAATGCCATTGCTGCCGCCATGAAGGACATTCACGCCGGGAAGTTAGGGAACATCCCCAGAGAGCTGCAGAATGTTCACGCAGACAGCGCCGGGCAGGAACGGGAGCAGGGCTATCTGTATCCTCACGACTTCCCCAATCACTGGGTCAAGCAGCAGTATCTTCCCGATGTGCTGAAGGATGCCCGCTACTACGAATACGGTGACAACAAGATCGAGCAGGCTGCCAGAAAATACTGGGAGGAGATCAAGAAGCCCCTGTGATACCGAGTTTCTTTAAAAAGACATTCTAAAATGGCTTTTTATAGCCCGATAGGGCGTAGAAACTCGCATGAGACGCTTTTTTTGCCTTCCGGCACAAAAAGGTTCCATTAAAAGTTATCTAATTTTAATGGAATAATAGTATGAGAAAAGCCCTCGACGACTTTCCGTGAAAAAGCTCAGAATAATCAGGCATACTATGGAAAACCTTGGTCATCCCGCTCCGAAGCCTTCGGAATTTCAGAAAAACAGGTCGCTGCCCTTCTGTGGGATTGCGACCTGTTTTTTTCTGTGTTCCTGCTATACTTTGTCCACAGGCAGGTGATGGGATGATCGTGTACGGAGATCTGGTGTTTGTGCTGAATCTTTTGGTGAATTACACCCTTCTCAGGGGAACGGCTCGACTGGGTGCGGCAGCGATCCGATCTGTGCGGCTCTGGTTGGGGGCTGCCTTGGGAGCTGTGTACGGAGTGCTTGTGTATGTACCGACCTTGGATTGGCTGAAGCTCTTTCCCATCAAAATACTGATCGCAGGAGCGATGCTGCTGTGTGCCTTCGGTTGGAGGCGGTCGACCATACGGCTGGGTGGGGTCTTTGCCGCCCTGTCCTTGGTGCTCTGCGGTGCGGTGTACGCAGGCCACGCCGTGGGAAAGCAGCCTGTGCAGGTGGGGGAGCATCTGCTGTATCCTGTGTCCTTCACCTCCTTACTGCTGACAGCCTTTGCAGTCAGCTTGGCTTGCAGGCTGCTCCTGCCAAAGTTAGATCACAGCAGCAACAGCGTTCTGCCCCTGACCATAGAACGACAGGGGAAAAAGGTACAGCTTACCGCCCTGCGAGACAGCGGTAACACCCTGACAGATCCCCTCAGCGGAGCGCCTGTGCTTACCGTCTACTGGAAGGCACTTTCCCCCCTGCTGCCCAAGGAGATCCACGAGGAAGGGCTCCGCTGTCCCGCTGCACTTCTGCCTCAAATACCCCAGCTGTCTCCTCGGCTGATCCCCTATCGGGCAGTTGGCACAAGCAGCGGTCTGCTCCTTGCCATTCCATGCAGGATCACCATAGGGAAGGAGCGCCGCATGGGTCTGGTGGCCCTTTCCCCCACTCCCCTGTCTGACGGGGGAGCTTATGACGCACTTACAGGAGGTTTTTCTCATGCTTAAATTCTTATTGTCCCTTTTGCGACCGTCTAAGATCATGTACATCGGCGGCAGTGACATTCTTCCAACGCCCCTGTCCCATGCAGAGGAGCAGAGCCTGCTGCAGGAGGGCAGCGAGGAGGCGAAGCAGCGGCTGATCGAACGGAATCTTCGCCTTGTGGTCTACATCGCCCGCCGTTTTGATAACACGGGGGTGAACATCGAGGATCTGATCTCCATCGGCACCATTGGCTTGATCAAGGGCATCAGCACCTTCAAAACCGATCGGAACATCAAGCTCGCCACCTACTGCTCCCGCTGCATCGAGAACGAGATCCTTATGCACATCCGCAAGATCTCCGCCCAGAAGGCAGAGATCTCTCTGGACGAACCCATCAACACTGACTGGGACGGAAACGAGCTGCTGCTGTCCGACATTCTGGGCACAGACGAGGATCTGGTCATGCGGCCATTGGAGCAGGATGTGGAGCATCAGCTTCTCAGAGAAGCCCTGTCCCGTCTGTCGGAACGAGACCACTACATCATCTCCCTCCGCTTCGGTCTGGACGGCAAGGCAGAAAAGACCCAGAAGGAAGTGGCAGATCTCATGGGCATCTCTCAATCCTACATCTCCCGTCTGGAAAAACGGATCATGCTCCGCCTCCGCAAGGACATCCTGCGCAGGGTTTCCTGAAGTTCTCGGTGTTCATCATCGCTTTTCCACGGGGCGATCCACAGGGCGAGCTGTCCGAAGAGGATCCTGCCAACAGCCCTCTCAGTCCCGACCGGACAGCTCTCCCAGAGGGAGAGCCAAGGATACGGTTTAAATTTGGCAAATAGTGCTTCAAATTCCGATTAATCGACGAGTGTTTCGTACAACACCGTAGGGAACGGCCTGTGTGCCGTTCCGGGAACCATCGCAATCTATACAGGCTAACAGAGTTAGCAAACAGCTAAAAATATCCGAAATATAGGAAGTTTTACAGTTCATTTCTTCTGAAATCCACCTGCGAATTTCGATACCTTGCGGAGGGTTACGCAGGCCGTTCCCTACGGTGTTGTACGGATTCCTCCTCTATAAATAC
>JAGBGB010000347.1 GCA_017936205.1 Oscillospiraceae bacterium | reverse complement strand
GATATCCATCCCAATTTCGATCTTTAAATTCCTTAGTAGAAACCCCATCAATCATTAAATCTCCCGAGGTATACCGATCTAAACCACCGATAATGTTCAACAGGGTTGTTTTACCGCAGCCGGAGGGGCCGAGAATAGAGACAAATTCGTTATTTCGGAAGCTGACGCTGAGTCCACGTAAAGCATGAACGGTTCCATTGCCGATCTCGTAGTCCTTTGTTATATTTTGAAGCGTAAGCATGGTCTGAATTCCTTTCTTGGGATTTTGATATATTTTAGCTAAAGTTTCCTGAAAAGGCAACAAAAATATTTGATTATTTACAATAAATTTAGGAATGGAGCATATTATATGAAATTATTCATACACAGTATGTCTGAGTATGCTTGGGGATGGCCAACAATGATACTGTTCATGCTTGTGGGGATCGTATTCACATTCCGTTTAAGAGGCATACAAATCCGCAAACTTCCCCAGGCATTGCGAAGCATCCATACAGATCATGACGGGAGTGGAATGTCCTCCTATACGACACTGTGCACTGCCTTGGCTGCAACGATCGGAACGGGCAACATTGTGGGTGTAGCAACTGCTCTTGCTGCCGGAGGTCCCGGAGCCCTGTTCTGGATGATCCTGTCGGCATTATTTGGTATGGCAACGCAGTTCGCAGAAGGGTATTTGGCAGTAAGCTATAGGAAAAAAAACAGCATACGTGCCTCTTGTGGTCCATCTTCGTATATGGAATTTGGGTTAAGAAAGCCCTGGCTCGGAAAGCTCTATGCAAGCATTACCGTCGGCGCAGGTTTATTAGGTGTGGGCACCATTACTCAGATCAACAGTATTTCCAATGCTTTGGACAGACTGATCCTAAGCCGGGAATTTCTCAATGGCTATTCCTACACTACGATCATTTCCGGGTTTATTGTCACTCTATTAGCAGCCCTGGTACTCCTGGGGGGTGCGAGACGGATTTCCAAGGTATGTGAGACGCTTGTTCCTCTTATGAGCATCCTCTATTTGTTCTGTTCGTTCCTTCTGCTGATCAGAAACTTTAGCTCAATACAGTCCGCTGTGGGACTTATCATTCAGGGCGCTTTTTGTCCAAAAGCAGTTTGGGGAGGATTTGCCGGTGTCGGTATGAAGGCAGTGCTTCGAATGGGGATCAGTCGAGGTGTGTTTACCAATGAGGCAGGTATGGGCACTGCAGCAATTACTGCCGGGGCAGCCTCTGAAACAGATCCTTTCAGGCAGGGTCTTGTAAGTATGAGTACAACATTCATAGATACTGTTGTGATTTGCACGATCACAGGTATGTGCTTGATCGTTACAGATGCATGGAAGCTTCCGGTAGAAGGTGGTGCGATCACAGAGCAAGCGTGGAGGGCTGGACTGCCGTGGTCTCCGGATTTATCCTCATTTCTATTAACCATATGTCTCGTATCTTTTGCTTTTGCGACCATTATCGGATGGAGCTTCTACGCAGAGCGATGTCTAATTTACCTGACAAATGGCAAAGGGATAAAGCTCTACCGTGCAGCATATTTGCTTGCTCTTGCTGTGGGTCCGTATTTATCTGTATCTTCAGTATTTGAGCTTGCAGATATCCTGAATGCCACTATGGCTCTTCCAAATATGATCTCACTGATATTTCTGCAGAACAGGGTAGTAGAGGGTGTTAGAAATAATAGTTGAATTTTTTCGTTAAATCTGGTATTCTATTGACGAATTGATTCGAATTGAGGATTTTCTTATGGAGTTTTCTAATCTGTTTTTTCTTTATCTATTTCTTCCTCTGTGTGTTGGGATCTATTTCCTGGCACCGGGAATCAAATTGAAGAATGCGGTATTGATCCTCTTTAGTCTACTTTTTTACTGTATTAACAGACCAATATATATTCCGCTCCTTCTCTTCCTGTCTGTTTTTAACTATTATTTGTCATTGTGTCGGAAATACAAATGGGTTGTTCTGTTCGTTACCTGTGTACTTAATATCGGATGCCTGCTATTCTTTAAGATTATAACTGACTTGCCTTTTCCTTTAGGTCTGTCTTTTTATCTTTTCTCTATGCTCTCATACCAAATTGATGTTTATAGAAAATCGGGGGAGCGCTGCAAATCGTTTTGGCATTTTCTCTTATTTATTAGTTTTTTTCCGAAGCTTCCAATGGGCCCCATTGTCCGTTATGACAGCATTTCTCATCAGTTAACAAATCGGGAAGTCGATCCTAAAAGCATATTCGACGGTAGTTTGAGGTTTGTTCTGGGCTTGTCGAAGAAGGTGCTGCTTGCTGATCCCTTGTTTCGTACATATGAGCAATTTTTGAATCAGCAAAGTGCCCTGTCTGCATGGCTCGCTGCATTTTCCTTTACGTTGTACATCTATTTCGAATTCTCAGGCTATGCAGATATGGCCATCGGCCTTGGGAAAGTATTTGGTTTTTCTTTACCGGAAAATTTTCATAAGCCCTATTCTGCTTCATCTATTTCAGAGTTCTGGAGAAGGTGGCACATTAGCCTTGGAAGCTTCTTTCGTGACTATGTATATATTCCCTTAGGTGGCAACCGCTGTGGCTTGCTTCGGCAAATTATGAATCTGCTAATTGTTTGGTGCTTAACCGGCTTGTGGCATGGATTCCAATTCAGTTTTGTTATATGGGGCATGTATTTTTTCCTGCTGATCTCGGCAGAAAAAATACTTGGCCTCATGAAGATTAGATTTCCTTCTATATTGGGAAGGCTTTTCAGTCTAATCTTCATTCTTTACGGGTGGGTCATTTTTTCCTCAAATGATCCTATGAGTCTTATTACTTTTACGATAAGACTATTTTCCTTCTCTGCAGCATCGGCTTCTCCTGCGTTTCTGGTTCTAAAAAACAGCTTGCCTCTTTTGTTAATAGGGACGTTGCTCAGCTTTTTTGCCCCTGTGTGCAAGGAGAAGTGTATGGCGTATCTATCAGGAAAACCTCACCGAACAGCAGCATTCGTTACATTTTGTCAGGGGATCTTGATTCTGATCCTAATGGTGCTTTGTACCACTTCTCTCATTGCAGCTGCCTCCAAACCATCCATGTATATTGGTTTTTGATTCTGAATACTTATGGTGCATATTATGAAGCGATTATATATTGGGATAAGCCTTTTTATACTTCTTTCTGTTCTTCTTGTTGGATTATACACAATTGTAAGTTCGGGTATTCCTGAAATTGGAATCAGAAGCTTTATAAAAGGGGAGTATTCCTCACAATTTCACACTTATTTATCAGAGAACCTTCCGTTCTCAGAGAAGCTGAAGGAGTATAATCTGTATCTAAATGGGATTTATACATTTGCTGGTTTCTCACAGAGCTCAGATACGCAGATTTTAGTTCCTATTGTCAACGATGCTGCAGATCATGGCACTGCGATTTCTCCAAGCACCACTGTTGAAGCTGTGCTGCCGAGCACTTCAACCTCCTACCCAGAGGAATCATCCACGGTTACTGTCACGGAACCGACTACTGAAGCAACGGAATCTACCACTGAGACCGAGGAAGCTGTTACAGAGTCGGATCCTGTTGTCGAGTCATTAGGGCAGATCCTTTTAGTAGGGGATAGAGCCATAGAGCTTCCCGTTGCAGATTATGATGCCATTTCAAATTATGCACAAGCAGTTAACCAGATTGCTGAATCTATGGACAATGTTAATACCTACAGTATTCTGGTACCGAATGCCGCCGGGCTTTATGCACCTACTGCATATCAGTCTCACGAAGATTCTCAACAAGCCATGATCGACCATGCCTATAATGCCATGGATGATTCTGTTAGGAAAGTGGACGCCTTTCAGATGCTGGAAGAGCGAAAGGATGAGTATCTATACTTCAGAACAGATCATCATTGGACGCATTTAGGCTCTTATTATGCATATAAAGCTTTTTGTTACAGTGCCGACATGATTCCTCAGCCCCTCACGAATTTCCAAACAGGATCCTACGAACGATTTCTTGGGACGATGTATAGCTTCCTCTCCGGATATCCCCAGAGAGAGATCCTACGAGACAATCCGGATTATTTGACCTACTATATACCCTATCGAGACACAACAGTAAAATACTATGATTCGGCGGATATGAGCTACGGTGGAACCATTGACATTCTCTATCCGCTGTCAGAGTCCTACTCAAATAAGTATATATGCTTCCTCGGAGGGGATCATCCAATTACCGTGATCGATACGAATTATCCTAAGGATCGTGTATGTTTACTGATCAAAGAATCATATGGAAATGCATTTGCAACTTGGCTTACATCACATTACAGCAGGATTATATGTGTCGATCCGAGAGAATTCAATCGAAACGGAAAGCCTGCTCTAAATATTGCAGATCTTGCAGATGAAATGGGTGTTGATGATTGCATTATTCTCAATTATCCATTAATGATCAACTCTTCTGCGTATGGAAGTTGGCTTAGCAGAATGGCGAAATAAAATTGCACCTCTTGACCACGGAAACCCATTGTCAAGAGGTGCTTATTTTAATACTCTTCTCTTTCTGCCAGTGCGTTCCTACGGAACAGCAGGGAGACACACCAAATACCCGCAAGGCCAACAAGGGTATACACGATGCGGCTAAGGAGTGATGTCTGTCCACCCAGTAGCCATGCAACCAAGTCAAAACGAAACAGACCAACTAAGCCCCAGTTCAAAGAGCCGATAATGCTTAGAATCAATGCAATTGTATCCATTACTACACCTCCAATTCTGATCTGACTATAGTATGAGCATTTTTTTGGGCACTATACGCAAAAATTCATTAGAAATTTGTCAAAAACGACATTTCAAAACTACTATGAAAATTTCCAAAAATAATGTATAATGGTAGTAGAGTCGTGAATCTCACGACGAAAGACTTTAAATGAAAGGCTTGATCAACTATGAATGCATTTTTACCTGCAGATATACTCTTCCCTCAGGTAGAGTCTATGGAAAAGTGGGCTGTGATCGCCTGCGACCAATTCACCTCTGATCCCGCTTACTGGGATCGCGTACGGAAGAATGCCGAGGGAGCACCTTCTACCATTAACCTTATCCTGCCCGAGGCAGAGCTTGGCACAGAGAAGGAGGCGGAGCATACTGCACTGATCAATCAGACCATGGCACAGTATTTGAAGAACGACATTTTCACCACTTACGAGAATGCGCTTGTTTATATTGAGCGTACCCTTGAGAACGGCTCTGTTCGCAAGGGATTGGTCGGCATGGTTGATTTGGATGCCTATGACTATTCCACCGGCTCCACTTCAGCGATTCGTGCTACCGAGCGTACGGTCGTAGAGCGGATTCCGCCTCGTATGCGTGTTCGTCGGGATGCTCCCATTGAGTTGCCCCATATTCTCATGCTTGCCGATGATCACGAGAAGGTCCTTATTGAGCCCATTGCAGAGCAGAAGAACGAACTCAAGGAGCTCTATGACTTTGAGCTCATGGAAGGTGGCAACCGAATTCGTGGTTGGCTGGTTCAGGGAGCTGCTGCCGATGCTTTCAATGCTCGTCTTACTGAGTATACCGCCACTGTCGGTAAGAAATACGAAGATCTTAACGGTGTGCCTATGGTATTCGCTGTAGGTGATGGGAACCACTCCCTGGCAACTGCCAAGTCCTGCTATGAGGAATTGAAGGCGAAGAATCCTGATCAGGATCTGTCTATGCACCCTGCTCGTTTTGCTCTGGTGGAATTGGAGAATATCCATGACGAAGCACAGGTCTTTGAGCCCATTCACCGTGTCATTGTTAAGTGCGATCCCAAGGCTCTTCTGGAAGCTCTGCAGAAGGATGCCTGTGCTGAGAACGGTTTCCAAGTTAAGTGGTATATTGGAGAAGAATGCGGGACTATTTCTCTGGATAAATCCAAGAGCCAGCTTGCTGTTGGTGTTCTTCAGGGATTCTTGGATGAATATTTGAAGAACAATGCCGGCGAGATCGACTACATCCATGATGATGATGCTCTCATCGCATTGGCAAACCAGGAAAATGCTATTGGCTTCCTTCTTCCTGCTATGGAAAAGAGTCAGCTCTTCCGTGGTGTAATTGCTGATGGTATCCTACCCAGAAAGACCTTCTCTATGGGTCACAGCCGTGAAAAACGCTATTATTTGGAAGGCAGAAAGATCAAATGAGATCTATACGA
The DNA here is from genome assembly GCA_017936205.1 of Oscillospiraceae bacterium. Taxonomy (GTDB): domain Bacteria; phylum Bacillota; class Clostridia; order Oscillospirales; family Oscillospiraceae; genus JAZOXB01. The sequence continues at coordinate 1,954 of JAGBGB010000347.1, read as the reverse complement.
GAGCCTGCATGGGCTAAGATAAATCTTACATTAGACGTTTTATCAAAACGCCCTGATGGATATCATGATTTGGAGAGCATCATGCAGGCGGTTAGTCTGAAGGACGATATTACAATCATTCCGGGAACAAAAGAACCCTGGTCTATTCAATGTGACCGAGGGGATATTCCCTGCGACCGGAGAAATCTTGCATGGAAGGCAGCAAAGCTTTTCTGCGAGTCTACAGGATGGGATCCCGATGGCTTGCAGATCCTCATTAGCAAGCGAATCCCAAGCGAAGCGGGGCTCGGAGGTGGTAGTGCTGATGCAGCAGCCGTGCTCCGTGCTTTGAATCGCTGTGTTCCTCAGCCTTTATCCATTATGGAATTGGCGCAATTAGGTTCAATGGTTGGCTCTGATGTTCCTTTTTGCGTAATTTGCGGCACGGCATTCTGTGAAGGGAGAGGGGAGATCCTGAAGCCCTTCAGCACATCGTCTGTTTTCCACTATGTTCTGTGCAAGCCTGCACTGTCCTTTTCGACACCAAAATTGTTTGCAAAATTAGATGAGGTAAACATTATACATCGTCCGAATCATGGGGCTATGCTTCAAGCACTGGAGTCCGATGATCCTGAGGCAGTAGGGGAGCAGCTTTGTAATGTGTTTGAAGCAGCTGTGCACAATGAGTATCCGGAAATCGCCCATATTAAGAACTGCCTTCTTCGCTACGGAGCTTGTGGTGCACAAATGACCGGTAGCGGAAGTGTTGTTTATGGTATTTTTCCTTCACAGACTCAAGCAAGAAGGGCATGGGAACAGCTTCGAGTAGAATATCCAAATTCTTATCTCTGCCATTCCGTTTGATTTCCGAACGGTACTTCTGCCAAATTTGGGAATTCATTAAAATATTCGTATAATAATAGGAAATACCGTCCATACTGTAATTAACATATTACATATGGACGGTGTTTTTATGAAATTTAAATTTTTCTTCTGGTTGCTATTGGTTTTCTTTACGGCATTCATACTATACAGTGTAGAGTCTGTACTTATTCAGCGTTCCATCTCAGAAAAAACGCTTAGACTTCATATTGTAGCAAATTCCAATTGTACAGAAGACCAAATGCAGAAGCTAAGAGTAAGAGATCATGTCTTAAAGGAATTAGAGCTTCTAACAAGAAATTGTAACAGTCTTGAGGAAGTAGAATCGACCTTGCTCTCAAATCTTGAGGCACTCCGGACATCGGCGCAGCGCTTCCTGCTCAGCGAAGGCTGTGATCGAGCAGTTTGCATCACATTGTGCAAAGAATCCTTTCCAACACGCTATTATGATACATTTCGACTTCCTGCAGGAGATTATCACTCCCTTCGTGTACAAATCGGAAATGCTGATGGGAAAAACTGGTGGTGTGTTGTATTCCCGTCCCTTTGTAATGCTGCAACAGAGGATGCTCTGCAAAGCTATGGACAATTTGGAGGGTATAATGAAGGTGAGTGTCGGTTCATTAAAAAGTCGGAACCACGCTATGAGCTTCGATTTAAATTCTTGGAATGGTTTAAAATGCTGCGCTTCGACTGATTCTCATGATAAATGATTACGCTCCGAACTGTATTACATTTCTATTGAAATTTCGGATGATTTGTTGTATTATGTTGATATGCTGAAATTCTCTTCTCTTCCATTTACATGTATTTAATAGATGAATGAGGTGATAGATTTGTGAAGGCAGTTCGGCATTTTATTACAATCACAAAGCATAGGTGGATGGTTCGGAAGCACTGCTTTCGGGTTGGTTTATATTGGCAGGGCTTGACCCACGATTTATCTAAGTATTCTCCTACTGAATTTCGATCCGGAATTCTCTACTATCAAGGGACCAGGAGTCCCAACAGCAGGGAGCGGGAATTGAAGGGACATTCTTTAGCATGGATGCATCATAAAGGGCGCAATAAGCATCATTTTGAATACTGGACG
>JAGBGB010000346.1 GCA_017936205.1 Oscillospiraceae bacterium | reverse complement strand
TGGCAAAGAGCATCGTTCTTTTTGAGTATGGTTCAAAATCGTAGTGCCACGGGCGAAGACACAGCTTCGCCCCTACAGCGCATGATTTTCGCTGAAGGCCTTGCTATATAGCGGTTTGCTTATGAAAGGTTATAACCTGATATTTCTATTATAAATCCATCTCACAGAGATACCACAACCTTCCACGGCTTGCGCAAAAAAACGGGGGACGGCGAAAGCCGTCCCCCTGGGGGTTATTGGGAAATTATGCAGCCAGGAAGCGCATCATGATGACTGCCATCTGAGCACGGGTTGCGTTGCCTGCGGGGTTCAGGTTGCCCTTGTTGTCACCCTGGAACAGGCCCTCGGAAACTGCCCACTTCAGAGCAGCCTCTGCGTAACCGGCGATCTGATCAGCATCATTGAACTTCAGCTCTGCATCAGCCTCAGGCTCGCCCACAACACGCCACAGGATGGTAGCGATCTGCTGACGAGTGACCTGTGCATTGGGAGCGAACTTGGTCTCGCTGACGCCGTTGACAATGCCGTTCTCCTTTGCCCATGCAACAGCCTCAGCATACCAGCTGTTCTCAGCAACATCCTCGAAACCGGAAGCGTTCTTTGCCTCAGGCTCGCCTGCTGCACGCCACAGGATGGTAACCATCTGTGCACGAGTCACAGCACCGTTGGGGTTGAACAGGCCGTTGCCGACACCGTTCATGTACTCAAGATAGAGCATGAAGTCAACACCCTCATGGTACCATGCATTGGTATCCAGGTCGGTATATGCCTCAGAGGGGCACTTCTCCATTGCAGGAATGTCTTCCCGTACAGTCTCACCGCAGAGAGCGCAGGTGTCTACTGCATAGCCGGGCTCCTCGCAGGTGGGGAATACCAGCTCGGTGGTGACCCACTCATGAGCGCACTCGATGATGGTGATACGGCCTTCGCCGTTGATATCGCCGTAGTTTGCACCCAGAACGCTGTTGTCAGCCTTGATGGTTGCTTCGGGGAAGGACTGTGCGTAGTTAGCCAGAACCATGTAGTCTTCCATGACATAGTCCTTAACATTGACAGCACCGTCGAACATTGCGAAGCCGTCGCCCAGATCGCGGAGGGTGTAGTTGTAACCAGCCATCTTGTAGGTCTTGGTCAGATCCAGATCCTCGCCGCCGATCTTGACATTCTTAACACGATATTCACCGGTGGGAGCGCCTGCCCATACACCCTTGTCGTCTGCCTGTACGGTAGAGGGAACGCTGCTATCGATCTCGTAGGAAGCACCTGCAACCTGCAGGAAGCCGCCGTTCTCGCCGGTACCAACATTCTTAGCACCCCATTCCAGAGCGTCAAGGATCTGCTGACCGGTGACCTCAATGAGGCAAGCAACATTGCCGAAGGTGTGGACAGTCTTGGTGGTCTTGTAGGAAACATCGCCTACGGGCATATCGGCACGGATGCCGCCGCCGTTCATGATAGCGATATCGCAGCCCAGGTTCTCGGTGACATCGAACAGGTAGTACAGAGCATCTGCACAGAAGTCGCCCAGGTTGGTCTCCTGGCTACGGATGAGACGAGTGCCCTCGTCGTCCTTGATGCGGAAGTCAACTTCGTTCTTAGCGATCACAACGCCCAGAAGCTCGTCAACCTTTGCGATCCACTCGTCCTCGATTGCCTTGACCTCTTCGTCTGCATTTGCATACTCAGTGATCAGCTCGGTAGCAATGCCATCAGCAGTGATGGTCATCTTACCAACAGCATTCAGGTATTCGCCGGTCTGAGTCAGGATGACGGTGTTGCCGTCCTTATCAGCCACTTCCTTACGTGCTGCAGTGCTGTGGCTGTGGCCGTCGATGAATGCATCCAGACCGGTAACATTGGAGATCACATCTTCGGAGTTCCAGGGATCGGATGCGGGATCATCGCCCAGGTGGCCCAGGCCAATGATATACTCGGCACCTGCTGCCTTTGCCTCGTCGATGGCCTTCTGTACATCAGCGTACAGAGCTGCACCATCCTCGCCGCCGGCGATGCCATAGATGTAGTTGCCATTCTCGTCCATGAAGTAGGCGGGAGTGGACTTGGTGAAGGTTTCGGGAGTGGTAACACCAACAAGTGCTACCTTCTTGCCTGCCAGCTCGAAGATCTTGATAGAATCCAGAACGTTCTCGCCGCGGACGCCGTCCTTCTCGTTGTAGAAGTTAGCGGAAAGATAGGAGTAGTCAGCCTTTTCAACCAGCTCCAGAGCACGAGCCATGCCGTAGTCAAACTCGTGGTTGCCCATAGTTGCAGCATCGTAGCCTGCAGCGTTCATGAGCTTGATGATGGTCTCGCCCTTGTCCATGGAGCCGTATGCGGTACCCTGGACATGGTCACCTGCGTCAACCAGGATGACAGCCTTGCCTTCAGCTTCCAGATCTGCCTTCAGAGCAGCAACATTGGAATATCTCAGGCCTTCGTTGTCAATGTAGGTGTGAACATCGTTGGTGTAGAGAATAACGATCTCATCGGAAGCGGGGGTAGAGGGCTCGGTAGGATCGATCTCGATCTCGGACTTGACATAGAAGTTCAGAGCGAAGAGCTCCTCGTTGGCGTTGTTCTTATATGCACTCCAGTAGCCCTTCTCTTCATAGTACTCCATGTAGAGGGAACGGTCTGCATTGAACAGATAGAATGCACCCTCGGTCTTTGCGTCCAGCTTCTGCCAGACATTGAACTTTGCACCCAGAGGCATGCTGGAGTACTCGTCATTCAAGCCGATGGTCTGTCCTTCATAAGAGAAGGTGTAGCCGCCGTCAACTTCATTGACAGTCCAGATGATCTCTGCTGCGGGCTCTTCGATGACACCATCAACAGGAGTCACTGCAATGGGATCATTGTAGTAGCCGCCATAGGTGCCTGCCAGAGCCATGTTCTTAGCAGCACAAACGATCACGACCTGATCGCCATCCTTCAGCTCGGAGCTGAGGACGAAGCCTTCTGCAGTGACCTTCTCGGTCTCGCCGCAAACGGTGCAGACACCGTCAACGAAGGTATGACCGCCGTTGATCTCACAGAGGGTGACCTCAGTGGTGTAGTACTCGGTAACGAAGCGTGTGCTCAGATACTCATAGGTATACAGGGAGAAGTACTCGCTGGGGAGAGAATCGCCGTCGTAGGGGACGGTATTGTCGAAGATCTCGAACTTGCCGCTCTCGTCGTTGAACAGCAGGATGTCGTTGGGAGCATTGTTGTTGGTCACATAGACATTTGCATATTCTGCATCGGGAGTGATCTTCCACAGGCCCTCCAGATACAGGCTATCATTGAATGCAAGCTGTCCGTTCACATCCAGGAGATACTTGCCGGTCTCTGCATTGACCAGAGCATAAGCATCATAATTGGCAAGATAGCCAGCATAGAATACGATGCCCTCATTCTCAGTGGTGAAGCCGTAGTTATCAGTCATAACAACGCCGTCTTCCAGATCAGCAATGCGGACACTCTCCAGATCCTTGCCAAGGGCAATGGGATCGGTAACAACGGGGCCGTCATTGTAGGGGAAGCCTACGAATGCCCAGTAGCCTTCGTAGTTCTCAGCCTGATTCATCACGAAGGTGGGAGTCTCGTATTCTTCCAGAGTTCCCTTAGCATACAGGGCATAGAATACGGTCTCGGTCTCGGAGATCATGACCACATCCTCAGCATAGTAGAACTCTTCGATATCGGAGCCATCAGACTCTTCGAATCTCTCGGTAGTCCATGCAACAAATTCGTATTCGTCATAGGACTTTGCTTCGGGCATTTTGATCTCATCGCCGGTTACGCACTCAGCGGAAGTCTCGCCCTCAGCGCTAATGAAGGTAACGGTTGCATCCAGACCTTCTTCGAAGAAGTAGGCGATCTGCTCGTTTTCGTTGGTTGCGTAGTCCATTGCAGTGACCAGAACTGCATCTGCGGGGATCTGGCTGACATCAAAGACAGCCTCGAAGCTCTCGCCCTTCACATCGGAAGAAACAGACTTAATGTCATAGATGGTCTCATAGTCCAAGCTGCACAGATAAATCGCAGCCAGGTAGTTCTCGTCGGTAGCCTTAACGGTAACAGTCTGTGCTGCCTCGTCGTACACAACGCTCTCCAGAACAGGAGCGGTGGAGTCGACAGTGATATCGAACTGCCATACATCCTCCTGCCAGATATCGTCAGCCTCGCCATAGGGCAGCTGGATATCGAAGGAAACGGTTGCTACAGTGCCGGAGGGAACATAGGTCTTGCCATCAGCCTTGGTGCCGTCCCATGCAAAGCTGGAGAAGTACTGCCATGCGCCGGTCTCTTCATCATATGCATCCTTAGGAATGTACTGGGTATCGTCGGTCAGATAGACCTCACCGGTCTCCTTATCGGTAACGGTCATGACAACATGCTTTGCGTTACGCAGCAGGTTGGGTACGATCTCCATCTTGGGAGAATAGTACCAGGTGCCGTCGGATTCGGGAGTGGTGATAGCGATGTGTGCAGGGTTAAAGGGAACATAGTCCCAATCCAGCATATTGGCGCCCAGGTAGTTGTTCAGCTCGCCGTCGGTGCCGGAGGTGTATGCCCAGTTGATGTCGGTGTAGAACAGACCCTTCTCCAGGACCTTGTTCCAGATCGCAGTGCTGGCTTCCTCACTGTCAGCTTCGGGAGCATTCTCTGCACTCATGACCTCATAGCGAGCGTTCAGATAATCGAAGGAGTTCAGGCTCTCCAGAGCTTCGCCCTGAGTCCAGTCGCCATAGAAGCCCATGAAGGTAGCGTGAGCCTCGTATGCAGCTTCCAGAGATCCTTCTTCGGTAGCATCTGCGAAGAAGACATAGCCTTCTACGAAGGTGCCGTTGGGATAGTAGGTGTCGAAGAATGCCTTCGCACCGTCGCTCAGCTCGATGGTAACGCTAACGGTAACCTTCTCGCCGCTGAGAACAGTAACCTCGCTTACTTCAACGCCGTCAATGCTGTAGGTAACGGTAGCGTCACCCTCTTTGCCTGCATAGAGCAGACCACTCTGCAGAGTGTTAGCAAAGATGGTAGAAGTGACCTGTGCAGGTCTGTCGTAAAGGATGTAGGTGTACAGATCCTCGTAAACCACATCGTTTGCGCTGTCGTTGACCAGCTCGATATCCATGTTGAAGATACCGGTCTTCTCCTTGTCATCGCCCAGCTCCTGGATGGGGTTGGAGATGTATGCAGCATTGTCGTACAGGTTCAAAGCCTCAGCAGAGCTTGCCAGACCTGCGCCCTGCTTACGGACGGAGTAGACATAGTCCTCTGCATCCATCAGGATGGTGCCGGTGGAAGCCAGCAGTGCAACTGCACGATCCAGGCACTGAGCCTTGTCCATAGGCAGCCACCAGGAGCCTTCCACGATGGTTCCGTCATCACGCAGAGCCTGCAGCAGGCAAGCGATGGTGCCGGCGCCGTTGGGGCAAGCCATGGAGGTACCACTGTAAACTTCGTATGCGTCGTCAGCAGTGGGAACAGAGGAGTAGACCATGCCACCGATAGAGGTGATCATGGGGTCAATGGTCAGCATGGGGGAAGTGCCCCAGTTGGAGAAATCGCTCATGAGCAGAGCGTTTGCATTCTCAACATACTCCATATCAACGGGAGTGTAGATGGTATCGCCCTCAGCAGCAGCCATGAAGATCTCACGGGCATCCTGCTGTACGGAAATTGCAGGAATGGTGAAGGGATCGATTGCCATGGAGATGATGCCTGCATCGTTGTTGCAAACGATAACACCGGCAGCACCAGCCTTAGCAGCAAATTCCATCTTCTCCTGGAAGGTAATGTCGCCACGGGACACAACAACGATCTTGTCGGTTACATCCACATTGGCATAGTCAGCCTCGTAGCCGTTGGAAATGTCAGTTCCCTCAGCATTCTTCAGAACGACCATCTCAACGGAGGTATCGGCAAAGTTGTCGATCCAGCCATGCTCGCCATCCTCACAGGAATCGTGGAAGGGGACCTTCTCGCCGCCAACCTGGAGAACAAAGTCGGGATACATGAAGTTCTCCATGGAAGCGATGGAGATGTTGCCCTCGTAGGTGGAGGGGGAAGCAACGGTACCGAAGTCGGGGTACTCGGTGCCAACGAAGCCTACGGAGGAGAACTGAGCCATGGAATACTCGTTACCTGCTGCAACGCACATTGCGATGCCGGCAGCTTCCATTCTTCTGTAGATGTCGCCGAAGACCTCAGTCTCCAGAGAGTCATCATAGGTGAAGCCGTTCTGTGCGCCGATGGACATGTTGACTACGTCAACGCCCAGACGGTATGCATCTTCCAGAGCATAGAAATAGATGTCGGAGGTAGTGCCGCCGCCTGCATCCTTGAAGATCTTCATGGAAACAAGCTGTGCTGCAGGTGCGCCGCCGCGCATGATCTCGACGCCCTCTTCGCTGACTGCATAACCCAGAGCAGTACCGGAAACGTGAGTGCCGTGACCGTTGAAGTCGGTAACATCGTTGTCCTTCTCAGCATAGTCATATGCGAAGGGAACCTTTGCACTGATGTACTTGCCGGGAGCAACTGCGTGAACCAGATCTTCCTCAGCGATGGTCTCATAGAGCTCCATGTTGTCATATACCTGGAAAGCCTCGTGGGTGGGACGCAGGCCGGTATCCAGAACTGCAATGACAATACCCTTGCCGGTATAGCCGCTCTTGTTCATGCTCTGGTTGCCGTTGAGCAGACCGGAAACATTGTTCTTGGGCTCTTCCAGCTTGGGCTCAGCATAGGAGTTTGCCACATAGACAGCAGAAACTCTGTCGATGGCAGCGATCTTCTCCAGATCGCCATAGGCAACATCACAGCTGAAGCCATTGAGCAGTGCGGAGAACTCGTAAGCAACCTCGTACTCCATAGCGGAGGACATAGCCTTACGAACTGCGTTCTGCTCGTTTGCCAGCTTGACACGGTAGGCATCTCTCTCGGAATCGCTTCCTTCGAAATCAGCCTCAGGTGCGCTCTCAAGCACGACGATAGCACGAACGATATCGTTAGCGGCGTACTTGTAGCTGTTCTTCTGCTCGAACTCTCTGCTCAGGGCACCCTTTTCCTTCGCAGGGCGTTCGAGGGTCTGGGCTGCGTCGATCTTAACTCTCTCTCTGCCGGTGGCTGCGGAGGCTACGCCAACGCAGGACAGCAGCATGGAAAGAGCAAGGATCAGCGCAAGCACATTCTTGAACTTCTTCATACTTTTCGCTCCTTTTCATTTTTTCAGCCTTTTAAAGGAAATACTCCTCCAAAACGGCTTTGTTTGTTTAGTATAGCAAAGAATTTCTCTCTTGTCTACACTTATTTTAAAAAAAATCCCTCCAAAGTCATACTTCGGAGGGATTACCATTTTTGTATGGAATATAACAGTGATTTATTGTAAATATCGCTCTTTCAGGGTCAGAACCATATCCATATAGCAGGCTTTGCAGGCAGAATATTCCTGCTTTTCCAGAGCCTCCAGACAGGGCTCAAGCCAGCGGCAGCGGATCTCCTCATAGCATCGATCAGCGGTGTCACAGTGCTCCATCAGGGTCACCAGAGAGGGGGCGATGTCATAGTACTCCCGAATCAGCTCAGCACCGCCATTTTCCAGTAGCCAGCCATCTCGGAAGGCTCGGAAGGCAGTCAATTCCGCACAGTCATCAGGCTTCCCCTCATGGGCGCAGGTGGCAGTGGTAATGAAGCACAGGCCCTTCCTGCGGAAGCCACCTGCGATCTGATCATAGTCTCCCGCCGTCCAGTTCTCATTTGGGTAGTGCTCCATCCAGCAGCTATGGAGCTCCTTGCGGAAGGGCTCTGCCATACGCAGGTTCAGCTTCCGCACCAAGGGAGTCAGAAACAGAGCTATGGCTACCTTTAATTCATAGAGAAGCTGAGAGGATCTGCGCCCCTTCACTTCCTTCAAATCCTTACTCAAGGTATCCATAAATACTTGGCAGACCAGCCTCGTTGCATCATTCACACCCATGGGAGCAGAGCTGACCGCCAGATCCACCCGACGGAGCAGCACACTATGCTCCTTCTCATAAGCCTCAAAGGTCGGAACATAGTCCTGTCTATTCATATGCTTGAACAGCTCCGAATGCTCCCGAAGGGTCTGAGGCAGCTGAGATGCCAGCTCTCGCAGATCCTCCTCCCGGAAGCTCTCTTGTGCTCGCAGCAGATCTATATGTGTCCTCTGTCCACAGTACAGACATGAGAATTCCTGCAAGTCCCCGGGGATCTCCAGTCTCTTTCCGCAGTGGGGGCAATTTCCTACGATTTTTTCTGTCATACTATCACACTCCTTCTATTATTCTTTCATATTTCTTCCCATCTGTCAAGTCAGGGAAAAACTTTTTTGTTTTCCCTCATGATTTCCGGAAAATTGGTAACAATACAAAGAGAAAAGAGGCGATGATATGCAAACATTTCAGCTTTCTACCAAGCTCTGCTTCGGGGACGGTGCTCTGGCAGCCTTACGGGAGCTCCCAATACAGCGAGCCCTGTTGGTTACGGACCCCTTTTTTGCAGAAAACGGCACAGCTGCAAGGATCGCAGAGCTGTGCAAGGGTGAGGTACAGGTCTTTTCCGAAGTACAGCCGGATCCTCCCCTATCTCTGGTCGCACGTGGAGTGGCTCTGCTTCAGGACTTTAAACCGGATACCTTGATCGCCTTAGGCGGTGGCAGTGCCATTGACTGCGCCAAGGGAATGCTGAGTCTGGGGAAGGATCGCCCTTACTTTGTTGCCATCCCCACCACCTCAGGCACCGGCTCTGAGGTTACCAGCTTCGCCATCCTGACCCACCAGGGGGTCAAGCATCCTCTGGTAGAGGCTGCTCTCCGTCCGGATCTTGCTGTTCTGGATGACAGCCTGCTGCAGAGGCTGCCTAAATCCCTGATTGCCGATGCGGGCATGGATGTTGTGGCGCACTGTGTGGAGGCTGTGGCTGCCAAAGGCGCATCCCCCTTGACACAGGCACTGGCGGTATCCGCTTATGAAACCGTTGTAAAGCTGCTGCCTGTTTCCTATGAAGGAGACAGCAGCGTTCGGGGTAGCATCCACTGTGCCGCCACCATGGCAGGGATCGCCTTCGATCAGGCAGGCTTAGGGGCATGTCACGCACTGTCTCATGCACTGGGTGGGCTGTTCCACATTGCTCACGGCAAGCTCAACGGCATTCTGCTGCCTCATGTCATGGAATACAACCGAGACTACGCCCCCTACAAGCTGCTGGGGAGCAACGCAAGCTTCTCCATCACCCGACTGCGGCGGCGCTCGCAGCTTCCCCAAAGCCTGACAGAAGCCGGGATCAAAAGAGAGGCTTTCCTGAGCAAGCTGGATGACCTCTGTGCAGCAGCCCTCTCCGATCCCTGCAGTCACAGCAATCCTCGGCCTGTCAGCAAGGATGCCTACGAGAGCATCCTGAGGGCTTGCCTATGAAGGATGCCCTGCTCTCCGTAGGCATTGATGTGGGAACCAGCACCACTCAGCTGGTGTTCTCCCGTTTGCATATCCGCAATGAAGCCAATGCCTTCTCTGTTCCTGAGTTCAATATCACAGACAAGGAGATCCTGTACCGCAGTCGGATCCATTTTACTCCTCTGCTGTCCGAGAGAGTGATCGATGCAGAGGGGGTCCGAAGGATCGTAGACAGCGAATACGAATCCGCCGGGATCAGTAAGTCACAGGTGCAGACGGGAGCCGTGATCATTACAGGAGAAACCGCTCGGAAGGACAATGCCCAGGAGGTTCTCAGAGCACTGGCAGGCTACGCAGGAGACTTCGTCGTTGCCACCGCAGGTCCCGCACTGGAAAGTGTGCTGGCAGGTAAGGGCTCCGGCGCAGAGGAATACTCCCGAAAAGCACGCTGCTCCGTGGTCAATCTGGATATCGGCGGCGGAACCACAAACTTTGCCCTATTCGAGAACGGAAGGCTGCAAGATACAGGCTGCCTGAATGTGGGAGGCCGCCTGATGAAGTTCGAAAAGGGTCGCTGTGTGTACCTTTCTCCTGTTCTGCAGCCCTATTTTACCGAGACCTCCGATCCTTGGGAGGTAGCGGTATTTCTGTCGGAAATCTTAGAGGAGGCATTGGAGCTGCGACAGGGCAAGCGTTATTTGGATTTCGTGACAGACAAATTATGTAAACCTGCAGAGTTGATCTCCTTTTCCGGCGGTGTAGCTGACCTGATCCATCACAGCCACCCGGATCCCTTTGCCTACGGAGATTTAGGGGTACTCCTTGGGAAAGCAATTTCCCAATCTCGCCTATGTCAGGATGAGCATGAGCTGCAGGCGAAGGAGACCATCCGCGCTACGGTTATTGGGGCAGGACTGCATACCACGGAGCTTTCCGGAAGCACCATCTTCTACCGAAACATGGACTTCCCCCTGAAGGATCTTCCCGTTGCTCGCCTCAGCCCGGAGGAGGAAGCCCTCCCCCAAGAGGAGCTGATCCCAAGGATCCAACAGAAGTTAGAGCTGTTGGCTCCCGATAACGGTCCCTGTGTACTGTCCCTGCAGGGTCTGTCCAATCCTCGATTCTCAGAATTATGTAAACTTGCTGACACCATTTCTCTATCCATGGAGCAACGATCTCCCCTGCTGCTTTGTCTGGAACGGGATACAGGGAAAGCGTTAGGGCAAGCCCTCCACTGCTTACAGCCAAAGAAGCCTCTGCTGTGTTTGGACAGCCTCAGCCTGCCGGACAGCTCCTACCTGGATGTCGCAGCCCCCATCGCCGGCGGCCAGGTGCTGCCCGTTGTCATAAAAACCTTAGTCCTGTAAAAGTGTCAAATCCCGATTTATCGCACAGTTTGATTTACCGCTGCGTAGGGGCGCGCATTGCGCGTCCGGTTCATGTCGGAACGACATGAACACCAAAACCACAGAAAAAGATGTAATTTCTCCAAAAAAACGAAACATTTTTCACAACCACCAATTCTTGGTGGTTGTCGGACGCGCAATGCGCGCCCCTACGCAGCGGTGAACGAAGCAGCGCGACAAATCGGAATTTGATGAATAAAAAGGAGTTGTTGATTTGAAGCTAAAAACGCAATTATTCGGCAAGACCTATGGCTTCCGTCAGGTCAAAGAGGTCCTCGCAAAAGCCAATGAAGAAAAATCCGGAGACAGGCTGGCAGGCGTTGCCGCAGAAAGTGCCGAGGAACGAGTGGCTGCAAAGGTGGTTCTCTCAGAGCTGCTGCTTTCCGACCTGCGTGAGAATCCGGTGGTGCCCTATGAGGAAGATGAAGTAACTCGTATCATTCAAGATGACCTGAATGAACCCATCTACAATACCATCCGCAACTGGACGGTCTCTGACCTGCGGGAATGGATCCTTTCAGAAAGCACCACTAATGAGGATATCCGCCGGATATCCAGAGGTCTTAGCTCAGAGATGATCGCTGCAGTTGCCAAGCTCATGAGCAATTTAGACTTGATCCTTGCAGCGAAAAAGATCACCGTTACCGCCCACTGCAACACCACCATCGGTCTGCCGGGAACCCTGTCCTGCCGCTTGCAGCCCAATCATCCCAGAGATGACTTAGATGGGATCCTTGCCTCCACTCTGGAAGGGCTCAGCTTCGGTGCGGGAGATGCAGTCATTGGTCTGAACCCTGCAGGAGACAGTGTGGAGAGCTGCAAACGCATCTTGGAAAAATTCCAGGAATTGAAGGAAAAACACAGCATTCCCACCCAGATCTGCGTGCTGGCTCACATTACCACTCAAATGAAGGCGCTGGAAATGGGTGCTCCGGGAGATCTGATCTTCCAGTCCATTGCAGGCAGTGAGAAGGGCAATGCTGCCTTCGGCTTCAATGCCCGGACTGTAGAGGAAGCCAGAGCCCTCGCTCTAAGTCGTGGCACCGCAGAAGGCCCCAATGTACTGTACTTTGAAACCGGACAGGGCTCCGAGCTATCCTCAGAAGCACATCACGGTGCAGATCAGGTGACCATGGAGGCTCGCTGCTACGGCTTCGCAAGGCACTTTAAGCCCTTCTTAGTCAACACGGTGGTCGGCTTTATCGGTCCGGAATATCTGTACAATTCCAAGCAGGTGACCCGTGCAGGCTTAGAGGATCACTTTATGGGCAAGCTATCCGGGATCCCCATGGGCTGCGATGCCTGTTACACCAACCATATGAAGGCTGACCAGAATGACATTGAGAATCTGGCTACCCTGTTGACTGCCGCAGGCTGTAATTACTTCATGGGCATTGCTCACGGGGACGATGTAATGCTGAACTATCAGACCACCGGCTTCCGTGAAACCGCAGCCCTGCGAGAGCTCTTCGGATTGACCGCCATTGCCCCCTTCCAGAAATGGTTGGAAAAAATGGGCTTCGTAGAAAACGGTAGACTCAGCCCCAAAGCCGGCGACGGCTCCGTACTATTATAAATAGGAGGCACAGCATGAATAAGGACGAGCTGAAGGCTCTGGTGGCTCAGCTGCTGGGAGAGCTCCATCAGGAGCCTACGGTAAAGGCAGGGGACTATAAGCCCACCTGCCATATAGAGGATGCCACCCTGCCGGATATTACAAAAATCAATCTGCGACAGCAGTATCTTGTGGAGCAGCCTAAGAATCCCAAAGCTTTTTTGGATCTGAAAGCCAAAACCCCTGCCCGATTGGGGGTGGGGAAAGCGGGCCCCCGTTATCGTACAAGCACCCTGCTCCGCTTCCGTGCGGATCATGCCGCCGCACAGGACAGTGTTTTTAAGGTCATCGGGGAGGACTTTGCCAAGGAGCATGGTCTGATCCCCTTAAAGACCCGCTGCAAGGACAAGGATGAATACCTGACTCGCCCCGATCTGGGCAGGGTCTTTGATGAAGTGAATCAAAAGGTCATCGCAGGCACTTGGAAGGGTGCAAGGGTCATGATCGTCATTGGGGACGGCTTGTCCTCTGCAGCCATTGAAGCCAATGCCATAGATTGTGCCGCTGCCATCCGTCAGGGCTTGCAAGCTGCCGGGATCACCATTGACAAGATCCCCTTTATCCAGTTCTGCCGAGTGGGGGCAGGAGATCACATTGGAGATCTGACAGGCTGCGAGCTGCTGTGTCTGTTGGTAGGAGAACGCCCCGGCTTGGTCACCAGTGAATCCATGTCTGCCTATATCACCTACCGTCCTCACAAGGGCATTCCGGAGGCGAAGCGGACTGTGGTATCCAACATTCACAGCCAAGGCATCCCTGCAGTAGAGGCAGGTGCCCACATTGCCGCCCTCATGGAAACCATGCTGAAGCAGAAGGCGTCCGGTCTGGATCTGAAGCAGGAGCTCTCTCATGAAGGGTGACAGGCTGCCGGTGCAGATCCTCTGCACGCAAATGATCGCCAACACCTCCCCTTCCCTGTGCAAGGCACTGAAGCTAAAGAAGCAATACCGCAGCATAGCCCTGATCTCTACAGACAGTGACGATGCAACCTATATTGCGCTGGACGAGGCTACCAAGGCTGCCAATGTGGAGGTGGTCTACGGCAGGAGCCTGTATGCAGGAGCTGCCAACGCCTCCACCGCCTTGGCAGGTGAGGTCATCGGCATTCTGGGAGGAGAAAATCCCTCAGAGGTGAGAAGCGGGCTGGAAGCCGCTGTTTCAGCCATAGAGGGCATCGGCTTCCGCAGTGCCAACGACAGGGACGATGTGGTGTATTTGGCGCACTGTGTTTCCAGCACAGGAAGCTATTTGGCAAAGCTGGCAAGGGTGCCTCAAGGCAGAGCCATTGCCTACCTGATCGCTCCCCCTGTAGAAGCCATTGTGGGAATTGATGCAGCACTAAAAGCATCGGATGTGGAGCTGACAGAATTCTTCGCACCGCCTTCGGAGACCAACTTCGGCGGTGCATTACTGACCGGCACCCAGTCTGCCTGCAAGGCAGCCTGTGACGCCTTCGCTGCGGCGGTCTGTGCCGTTGCGGCAGAACCGAGAGGAGGCCATTATGGAATTGGATAAGGATCTACGCTCCCGACAGGAGACACGGGAGCTGATGGAGCAGGCAGAGAAAGCCTTTCACAGTCTCCGCACATTTTCTCAGGAGCAGTTAGACAGGATCGTAAAGGCGATTCGGGATGCGGCTATGGAGCACGCACAGGAGCTGGGTGCTATGGCATGCTCCGAGACCGGCTTCGGCAATGCCAAGGACAAGGCTGAGAAGAACCGTTTTGCCGCAGATCGGGTCTACAGAGCCATTCAGGACATGAAGGCAGTGGGCATTCTGAAGCAAGAGCAGGGGCTGTGGGAGATCGGCGTACCCGTAGGCGTGATCGCAGGGATCGTTCCCTCCACCAATCCTACCTCCACAGTGATCTATAAAGCAATGATCGCCCTGAAGGCAGGCTCCCCCATTGTATTCTCTCCCCACCCCGGAGCCGTACAGAGCACCTGTAAAACAGCCAAGCTTCTTGCAGAGGCTGCGGAAAAGGCAGGCTGCCCCAAGGGAGCCATTGGCTGCATTTCCACTCCCACTATGGAGGCCGTACAGGAGCTGATGCAGCACAAGCACACCCGTCTGATCCTTGCAACAGGGGGTGGAGCTATGGTCAAGGCAGCCTACTCCTCCGGCAAGCCTGCCATTGGTGTAGGAGCCGGAAACGGCCCTGCCTATATTCACAAATCCGCTGATATTTCCAAGGCAGTTCGGGATATCATTCGCTCCAAAACCTTCGACAACGGCACTATCTGTGCCTCAGAGCAAAGCGTGATCTTAGAGGACTGCTGTGCAGATCGGGTAAAAGAAGAATTCCGCAAGCAGGGAGCCTATTTCCTGAACACGGAGGAAGCCGGGAAGCTGGCTGCCATTCTCCTGCGACCCAATGGAACCATGAACCCCAAGGTGGTGGGGAAAACCGCACAGCAGGTAGCCGCTATGGCAGGAGTCACCGTGCCGGAACACACCACTGTCCTCATTGCCCACGAAACGGAGGCAGGCCCCACCCGTCCCTATTCCAGAGAAAAGCTATGTCCCATTCTCGCCCTCTTTGTGGAACGAAACGAGGACACCATTCTCAAACGGGCTGTGGAGGTGCTTTTAGGCGAGGGGGCAGGACACACCTTCTCGATCCACGCTACGGATGAAGCTGTGATCCGTCGCTTTGCCTTAGAGATCCCGGTATCCCGTTTCCTTGTAAACACCCCCTCCTCTCTGGGAGGGATCGGAGCCACCACCCGTCTGTTCCCTGCTCTGACCCTGGGCTGCGGTGCGGTGGGAGGCAGCTCCAGCTCCAATAACATCAGCCCCTTGGATCTGATCAACATCCGTCGTGTGGCATGGGGTGAGAAGCAGGCAGAAGCCTCTACCACGTCTACGCCCACCTTGGATGCAGATCTGATTGAAAGCTTAACACAGGAAATTTTGAAAAAACTCAGGAGGAATGAACAATGATCGCTAACACAAATGCTCTGGGAATGGTTGAGACCCGTGGTCTGGTAGGTGCCATCGAGGCAGCCGATGCCATGGTCAAATCCGCAAACGTCCAGCTGGTAGGCAAGGAACAGATCGGCGGCGGTCTGGTCACCGTGATGGTTCGGGGAGATGTCGGTGCGGTAAAGTCTGCCACCGATGCCGGTGCCGCTGCTGCGGAGAAGGTAGGAGAGCTGATCTCCGTCCATGTGATCCCCCGTCCCCATAACGAGGTGGAGCTGATCCTGCCCCACGGCAAGGAAAGCGGAGCCGCCGGAAAGTAAGCTATGCTTTATACAGAGAAAACTGTGCTCTCTGCTCTGGAGAACGGAACCCTGTTCCTTTCTCCGGGGGATCGGATCACACCCTCTGCACAGGATCTGCTGAGAGAGCAGGGGGCGCAGCTGCAGAAACGAAAGCCGGAGCACATGACCCATCTCAACGGCAAGGAGCTGGTTCCAAAGACCCACCCCCGCATCGCCTTCCGTGGAAAGCTGGATTCTCTGGAAGCAGAGCTGCTGCTGTGTATGAAGGAACCGGGAGCCCCTATTGACGCCTTGCAGGAAATGCTGGACTTCTGCCGCAGCCTAATGCGCTGTGATGTGTTGGGCGAGCCGGTACAGGAGATCCTGCTCCACGGTCTCACAGAAGCCCAACTCCGAGAGCGAAGCCACAACCCCCAAAAGTATTACGGAACTGCCCACATTCTCCCAAGCAGAGAGGATTCTGTTGTACTGCTGCGGCTCAATCGGCTCCGCACCCTTGTACGGGAAACAGAGCTGCAAAGCTACCACGCCTTCCCCAAGCGGACAGATCTGCACAGGGCTCTGAACCGTCTCTCCTCCCTGTGCTGGATCCTGTGCCTGGAGGAACGGGGCAACAAAGGAGGTACCACATGGACAGCCTTATAGAAGAAATTACAAAACGACTATTTGTAGAGTTAGAGGCCTCCGGCCGTCATGTTCACCTGACCAAGGAGGCAGCACAAGCCCTGTTCGGACACAGCCTAACCCCTCTAAGGGAGCTGTCCCAGCCCGGACAATTCGTAGCACGGGAACGGCTGAGTCTGATCACAGAAAAGGGGCGCATGGACAAGGTTGCTGTTCTGGGTCCGGAGCGGAAGGCCTGTCAGGTAGAGCTGTCCCAAACAGACTGCGTGACCCTTGGGGTAAAAGCCCCCCTCCGTGACAGCGGAGATGTGAAGGGCAGTCCCGGACTTACCTTAGCCAACGGGGATCGGACGCTGAAGCTCTCCGAGGGAGTCATTGTTGCCAAGCGGCATATTCACATGACCCCGGAGGATGCTTCTGCCAGAAAGCTGCAGGACAAGCAGCGGGTCAAGCTGCGGACTCTCAGCAGCAGACCCTTGGTTTTCGAGGATGTGACGGTACGAGTCAGTCCGGACTTCCGCACCTACGCCCATCTGGATTTTGACGAAGCCAATGCCTGCGGCTATGCCAAGGGAGATCTGGGGATGATTGAATGAAGGAAGAGATCATCAATCGTGTACTGCAGGAGGTGCGCCGCCGACAGAACTGTGCCCTGCTGTTAGGCAGAGCTCCCAGCCACGATTTAGGCTGGTACTATGTGACGGAGGGTGAATACGAGGCAGTGGTCATCGGCTCCCTATCCCCCTATGAGCTGCTCCACTTCCCGGACGAGATTTGCACAGAAGCCCTGCTGCAGGGCAAGCCTGTCTTCCTCTGCGAAGAGGGCTTAGACTACCGCCGCTATGCAAAAACCGTCAATCGTGCCCTCTATTCCCGTCTTTTAGCTGCAGAACGACAGCTAAAGCAACTGGGGGTCCAGTTCGTAAGTCAACAGCAGCAGAAGCTCCTCACCGCCGAGGAGGTTCGCCGCAGGCTAAAAAACGGGCAACCCATTGAAGGGCGCTTAACTCCTCTGGCACGGGATGTATTGGAGGGTCGCCTATGATCCGAGGTCTGGTCACAGGCTCCGTGTGGGCAACCAAGAAAAGCCCCCGTTTAGGGGGGCAGATCCTCCTCCGTGTGCAGACACCACAGGGGGAGCTGGTCGCTGCGGATCTGGTAGGCGCCGGGGAGGGAGAGCAGGTTCTGGTGGTCCACGGAAACACCGCACGGCAGGAATGCAGTGCTCCCGTGGATGCTGCCATTATTGCCATTCTGGATGAAAGGTCGGATGGATATGACCATTGATGAAGGGATCCTTTGGCTCATGGGGATCTTTATGCTTCTGGGTGCTCTGGATCGGATCTTCGGCTCTCGGTTAGGCTTAGGGAAGCAATTTGAGGAAGGTGTACTGGCAATCGGAGCCTTGGCTCTTTCTATGCTGGGAATTCTGGCATTGGCTCCGGTTCTGGCAGATCTGCTAAAACCCGTCTTAGTGCCGGTTTATCGCTTTCTCGGGGCAGATCCTGCTATGTTTGCAGGCTCCATTCTTGCCAACGACATGGGCGGCGCTCCTCTGGCAGCAGAGCTGGCAGAAACGAAAGAAGCCGCCCAATTCGGCGGCTTGATCATCGGCTCCATGCTGGGAGCTACCTTGGTATTTACCATTCCCGTTGCCTTAGGCATTATCCGAAGGGAGGATCACCCCGCACTGGCAAAGGGTGTTCTGGCAGGAGTGATCACCATTCCCCTTGGAGCTCTGGTGGGTGGTCTGACAGCAGGCTTCTCCATAGGAATGATACTGCGGAATCTGCTTCCCATTGTACTCTTCGCCCTGCTCATCGTTCTGGGGCTGTGGTTCTTTGAGAAGGCAGTGATCACAGGCTTCCTGTGGTTCGGGCGGCTGATCTTAGCCGTGATCACCGTAGGCTTAGGTGCCGGGATCTTTGAATATCTGACGGATATTACCCTGATCCCCGGTATGGCACCGCTGTTTGATGGGATCGAGGTGGTAGCCGGGATCGGCTTTGTGCTGGCAGGAGCCTTCCCTCTGGTCTTCGTCCTGACCAAGGTTTTACGGAAGCCCCTGCTAAAGTTAGGCAGTCTCTTAGGTATGAATGAGGTAGCAGCCGCCGGTATGATCGCCAGCCTTGCCAACTCCATTCCCATGTTCGGTATGCTGAAGGACATGGACGATCGAGGGAAAGTGCTGAATGTAGCCTTCGCAGTCTCCGCCGCCTTCGTATTCGGAGACCATCTGGGCTTTACTGCGGGCTACGATTCCCAAATGCTCCTACCCGTCATCGTCGCCAAGCTCACCGCCGGTATCTCCGCCGTAGCCGTCGCCATCCTTCTGCTCCGCAACGGCAAGCAGGATGCTCATAGCTAATCGGGTAGGAGGCTACCCATTAGTTGAGTAGCCGTCCTCCCACACCACCGTACGTACCGTTCGGTATACGGCGGTTCAATCGTAAATGCAAGGACTCGTACTGGTCAAGGATGCTCA
>JAGBGB010000345.1 GCA_017936205.1 Oscillospiraceae bacterium | reverse complement strand
TCTCTGGAGATCATTGGTGCCCATTGCTTCGACTGGTGCTTAGTGGAGGGAGCTCTTTCCATCCCTGCCAAGGTTCGCTCCATCGGAGAACACGCTTTCGACGCGTCAGCCATTACCGGGTTCAATGTTGCCGGTAAGAATCCCTACTACTCCTCCGACGCATCCGGTGTCCTCTTTGATAAGGCAAAGGAAACCCTGATCTGTTGTCCCTCATTCAACTTTGTCTCTTCCTATACCATCCCCCATAGTGTCACCTCCATTGCTCCCTACGCATTCTATCAGTGCACGGGGCTGAAGTCTGTGACATTGCCTCAGAATCTGAAGAAGATCGGAGACAGTGCCTTCTCCGATTGCCTCTATTTAGAGTCCGTCAACATTCCCGACTCTGTTACCTCCATTGGTGAATCCGCCTTCTCCCATTGCTCCCGTTTAGAGTCCATCAACATCCCTAACTCTGTAAGCTCCATGGGCGAATATGCCTTCTACTACTGCACTCGCATGAAGGATGCTGTGGTTTCCGCCCCCTTAGAAACCCTCCCTGCTTATGCCTTCAATCATTGCGAGGCTCTGGAAAGCATCTCCCTCCCTGAGGGGCTGCGCACCATCGAAGAAGGCTCCTTCACTGCCTGTAAAGCACTGAAAGCACTCACCCTTCCCGACAGTGTCACCTCTATCGCCGCCTCTGCCTTCTCCGGTTGTGCTGCGTTGGAAGAGCTTAACATTCCTCAGGGTGTTGAAAAAATCGAAGCCAATGCATTCGGTGGCTGCACAAGCTTAGTCAGTGTCACCCTCCCCGGAACCGTCAGTGAATGGGGCTACAACATCTTCGCTAACTGCGACACTCTGGATCATGTGGTCTTTATCGGAAGTGAAGAGCAAGCCCCCGACTGGCATACCATCAGCCTGTCTTCTGCAGCCGTAAAGCATTATAACGCTACAGGAACCGAAGCACACTGGGTCGACAAGGGCAGCAACAGCTACTTCTACTGCGATCTGTGCAAGACGGTACTGATCGGAGATGCTGATGCAGCAACCAATCCCTTCACAGATGTGGCAAGCGGTATCTACTACTATGAGCCTGTTATGTGGGCAGTAGAGAAGGGCATTACCACCGGAACCTCCGCAACCGCATTCTCCCCGGACAGAGTCTGCACTAGAGGTCAGATCGTCACCTTCCTGTGGAGAGCTTACGGTTCCCCCGAGCCCACCGTTACCACCCACAGCTTCACCGACATCAGCGAGAATGCCTACTATTACAAAGCTGTCCTGTGGGCAGTGGAAAAGGGCATCACCACCGGCATGAACGCCACCACCTTCGCCCCGGAAAAGAGTTGCACCCGTGCACAGGCTGTTACCTTCCTGTGGCGTGCTCAGGGCAAGCCCATCCCCGCAGCCGCCGGAAATCCCTTCAAGGATGTGGCAAAAAGCGACTTCTTCTACTCTCCTGTTCTCTGGGCCTATGAGTTAGCCATCACCACCGGCACCTCCGCAGACAAATTCTCCCCCAACAACACCTGCACCCGTGCCCAGATCGTAACCTTCCTGTACAGAACCCTCTCCGAGAAGTAAGTATCCACCATTTAGGCAAAATGACACGAAGGGGCTGTAAAAAAGTCCCTTAAGAAAAGCAGCCTGTGCCGTAAGGTACAGGCTGTAAATTTTTATAGAGAAAGAGCCGCAATCAGTAGCAATTACAGCCCTTTGCCGGTATACCTTAACTATGATAAAAACCAATAACACCAAGGTGTATTACGCACCAATTCAACTGAAATTGCCGGTATATTTTGAAAAAATGATAGAAATAGATGATCCGGTTTATACCCTCAATGAAGTCATGATGTATATCGACCTACAAAAAAGTCCCTCGGGATGTGACCGTGTAAAGTTGTTTTCAGAGGAAGTGCGCAACTCTACACCCGTAAAATAACTGTTTGGGAGCTGATTGACTACATTGCCAACCATGACCGCTTGTGCAGGAGGAGAGATCTGTGTAATGGGCTATGACTCCTGTGGCCGGTGCAATCCATAGGGGGGGAATAAAACATCACGGATCCTTGCATACAAAGCAAACCCGATACAAAATCCGGTTGACGCCTGCCTCTGCCTCAAAGGAATTTTGTCAAATCTCATTGTAATCATCCGGAATCTGTGATATACTTTAGTTTGGTTAGGTGTATTTCTTTCTGTTGATAAAACAATAGCCGGAAAGGGTGATGTTATGAATACTACAAGGTTGATCGTTGCGTATTTTAGCCCCACCGGGGGAACGAAAAAGGTAGTCGATGCCATTGTTGCAGGGTTTGACATGCCTGCGGTGGAAGTGGATCTGACCAAGGATAACTCGTCTGTTGCGATAGACGAAGTTGATATTCTCTTGGCAGTCCTCCCGGTTTATGCAGGCCGTGTGCCGCAGGTTGCCTTGAAACGATTGTCTGCAATGCGTGGCAATGGGCAGAAGGCACTTGCTGTTGTGGTATACGGAAATCGTGAATATGACGATGCACTGCTGGAAACAAAGAACGCATTAGA
>JAGBGB010000344.1 GCA_017936205.1 Oscillospiraceae bacterium | reverse complement strand
GCTTGACGGTTTCGGTTCCGATTCTGATATTGCCCTCGTAGAGATCAACCTCTGACAAAACATAGACCGTATCCATATCGAAGCCGTCCAAGCAAGCTTTGCTACAAGCAAAGTTGATGGAAATGTCACTTGCTAAATTCAGGGTGTGTCCGATTATCCATTTGGGCTCTTCAACAGGCTCCTTCACCTCGCTCTGTCCGCAGATACAGCTGCCGTCTGAGTAACTATGAGCGACTGTCTCGGAATAGTCACAGTTTTTACAGGTGATGATGTGTTTGTCTTCGTCCACGGGAGTATAAACGGAGCTATGTCCGGTGGGCGGAATGTCTGCCTGAGCAGTTAAGATGGCATTACATGCAGAGCAGTGGGAGCCCTCTGTCTTTCCTGCATTGGTGCAGGTCGCAGGAATCGCCTGATCCGTAACGGCAGTATGACCTGTTGCTGCAAGGGTCCGGCTGTAGCTATGCCCACAGGCGGTACAGGTGAAGGCTTCTATGCCGGAATCGGTACAAGTCGCTGCTGTAGTAACCTTGCTTGTATAGCTGTGTCCTTCCTTGCAGGAGGTGATTCGTGCCCAGCTTCCAAAGTAGATATAGTCGATGGTAACAGTCGTATCCTTCATGCCGCTAAAGTTCAGGTTATACCCACGCATGGTATCCCAAACAAATTTGTAGTCGGTCAGAGGAACGGTCAGAGTAACATACTCTCCGTTGGGAATGGCATTGATCTGTGCCGTGGAGAAGGATTTGATGGTGCTGTAGATGGGATTTCCGTTAGAGCTGTTATAGGTGCCGGTGGTGTAGCTCAACTGGATACTCTCGTTGGGATTGGCTGTTTCCCGTAACAGCTTCAAGCGGATTTGGAATGCCTCAATTTTGGAAGTGGGGAAGTATAGATTGGTATAGCCAACGCTCCGTTTACTCAAGGAAGGGCGAACCCATGAGGTCGTATCGATGACCCGGAAGCTGAGGCTTCCCTCCTGTGCATTGACAGTGGGAGCGGTGGAACGGAGGTTGTTGTAACCCCAGCATGTGGAGGTATCGTAGTTGTAGCCACAGTAGGCGTAGCTGTTGTAGCGTCCCTGTGCCTCCCCATCGTTTTCAAAGCCCATGAATAGGTAGTCCCCGGGCTCTTCAGCCTCCCTTGCACCACATTGGCAAAGGCCTGTGTTGCCGTACCAATGAGGTTCCCACAACACCTCGTTGCAAACAGAGCAAAGTGCTTTATGGGAATAATCCAGACGAGTATAGCTGTATGTATGAGCCACTTTCTCCTGCACGAACCCCTTTGCAGTTCGGTGGGTGCAAAGCTCGCAGAAGGAATCACCACTATAGCCTTCTTCTGTACAGTCGGGAGCTTTCCCATTTGTGGTTATAGATCTGTGATCAGCTGTGCAGCAGGGCGCTCCATCGGCAGGACCCATATAAATGCTGTCAATGTACAGCTCACAGCCCGTCATGCTGTAGAAGTCTAAGGTGATCCCCTGAAGGGTAGCAGCCTTGGCAGCATCCGTCAGAGGCAGCGTGAGAGTGATAAACTGCCCATCCTTAGGCTTGATGCTGATCCCCTCTGTGAGATCTTGGAAGACGAACCAACCGTTGCTCTGCTTCGTGCCATCTGTGAACAGGGCGCGCAGGGTGCCGGAGGTGCCTGTAAAGCCATCCGCGCGGAAGTGGATTTGAAACACATCCCTGTCCGAGGGCTTGTAGGATAGGCTTTGATCCTGAGAATTATTCCTGCCAATGGAGGGACGCAGCCATGTTTGAGAATTTATAAGGCGATACTCCAGACATCCACTTTGGGCATTTACCACAGGGCGGCTGCTGCGGCTTAAATTGGCTGCCCAATGGTAGCTGTCGTCGAAGTTGAAGGACAGATATTGGGGCAGATTGTAGCGATAGACATCGGACATGGAATTGGTGAAGTCCATATAAAGACCTTCTGTCCGAGGGGCGTTGGCTTGGTTGCCGATGTAAAGATAGTCGATCTCCACCTTACAGCCCTGCATATTATGGGTATCTAAGGAGAACAGACCGTACCACTCTTCAGAGATACTTTTGTTGGCAGGAAGCTCCAAAATATAGAATTCTCCGGTTTTCAGAAGCTCTCTTTTGGCAACAGCAAGGGTAGTGAATTTGTTGGTCTCCTTGCTTAAATACACAACCATATCGGAATTGTCCCGCAGCGTGCCTGTGATCCTCAGGCGAAGCTGCACAACATCCATGTTGCTGCGATTTAGGTTGAGGAGAAAAGCAGTATTACTGCCCCTGCCGTTGGAGGGACGCAGCCAGGAGGAGGAACCCCATGATTCATCAGAGCTCACAGTGAAAGAAAGGATACCGTCTGAAATATTGAGGTCCTTGGTCCGATTGGCATGACATGCCCAGTACTTTGCATCTGCAAAATCATATGCTCCGGATCCATAGCTCGCATCTGTGTAACGATACTGCTCTGTTGCCGAACCACCGAAATCAAAGTACAAGGGGGCATTCGCAGGTGCGTTGGCTTCGCCACCGATATAAATGCTATCGATAATTAGCTTTGCATCGGCTCCTGCCGTAACATTGTAGAAGTGGAGTCGGAAGGAGGTAAGCAGCCCCAAGGCACTGTAGCCCGACGGTAGGTTGCGGAAGGTCAGAACCACATATTCCCCCATCTGACAATCTGTGGGAAGAGTTTGCTTTACAATTTGTCCGGGGGTGAAGGTATCCACAGTTTCTTCTGTGCCGATATAGAGGAACCACAGCTGTGCATCATCACTTACGGTACAGTTTTCCAGCTTGAAGCGGAGCTGTACCACATCATCCTCACGAGGTATGTATTGCAGAGGGTGGGTAATCAAATTATGATTTTGATCCGTGACCTGCAGCCAATGATAGGTCTTACCATCCACTAAATGAACCGTCAGTGTGCCACCGTTAGAGGCAGAAATCGTAGGACGGGCAGAGGATCCATTGCTCTGCCAAGAATATGCATTGCCGAAATCGTTGCCGCCGTAGGTTGCGGTGGCATAGCTCTGCTTCTCTGCTGCGGTACCGGTAAAGCTGAACAGCAGCTCACGAGTGGACTTCTGACCAAATTCTGCTGTGACAGACTTCCCTCCCGCAGATGCAAAATCAATGACCAGCTTGGTATCCAGATCGTTCTCTGTAACGGCGATCTCTTCATCCGTGGCGGTGGCGTAGAGCCGCTGCGGAATGGTTACGGTTGCTGTAGTCAGAGCTTGCGTTGGGTCGGCTACGGAAATCTGCAATCTGCCGTCCTGTTCCCGTAGCATAATGGTTAGGGGCTGATCCACAGTGATCCCGCTGCAGCTGCCTGCCTTCCAGAACACGAGACCGGTTACTCCGGTGGATACATCACGGACGACTTGATAGCTTGCGTTGTTTGCTATTATTTCAATTTCAGGCTTCTGAGCATAGGCCGCAACCGCCCCGTCCTCCATGGAAGGGAGCATGACATAGCTGTATGCTGCTGCCGTAGGCTTTAGCCCATGATCCAGCCACAGCTCATAGAAGGGCACACTACCATCCGTCTTATTCAGGGTCACCTTTCCTCCGTTGGGGAAATAATAACCACCAAAACCCTCCACATAGACGGAGCGAGGATCGGTAAAGGATTCCGTATAGGCGGCAGATTTATCCATAAGCACACCGTCAACAGTAATATCCTCTGTGCCATAAACCAGAGCTCCGTCTACAATGGCGGACTCCAAAAGCTGACGGTTATCCACATAGGTGCGAATGTCCGAGGGATTGGTGCTTGTGATTCCTGCACCCAGACAGACGATCTCGTTATCAAAGAAGAAATAGGATTTCTTGGCCTTCAAATCCGATGTTACAGCAGGATTCCCCCCGCCGTAGCCGGTGTCAGCGACACCTTCGTTCCCGGTGCTGTTATAGGCGGCGAAGTCGTAGGCGATGGTGGCATAGTCGTCATCAAACTGCACGCCCCCTACGAAGCTCTCATTGGGAATCAAGTGGTGTCGATAGGTTCCGGATATGCTGCATTCCTTCCGTGGTGCAATATCCTCCGTAGTACCGGGAAGACGGTACATATTGACATTAGAGAAGTATTCCGAACCGTATTCATCGAACTTTTGGGTAGTCTTGTCGGTGTAGACATAGAGCATTCCGTCACCGGTATACCAGCCCTTCATATTGCAGTTGTTGATACATTCATAGCGGATGGTGCGATTGGAGCTCAGTGCCAAGCCTGCGGTGTATTCTTCACGATGCTGTACCACACGGTCGGTAGTGTATCGAGTACGAGCATATTCCTCCTTATGGTCTGCACGGGCTTCATCCTGCACCTCGTTCAGGACACTCTGATAGTAGATCATGTCAAAGGAAGACAGATTGTTATCCCCCATCTGCTCCCGAACAAAGCGTCGCAGAGAGGCATCCTTTTCCGGATAAAGCCCCACGAGGCCCAAAGCACCCTGTAGGATCAGATTTCCGTTGCCGATGCCGTTCTGTGGCATGCGTCCATTGGATTGTGCCATAACAACACCGTTGTGCATAACAGGAGCAAAAATCTCCGTAAACCAATCAACCTGTCCTGCAAGAGCAGCCTGACCAATGGGATCGACAAAGGAGGTAGCATGCAGAATTCCTGTGGTCTGAATGATGCGGTTGACTAAAACATCTGCACCGTAGGTTCCTTCCATAGCGTGATATTCATGGAAGCGATAGGAGCCGTCCTCTCGAATGCCGTTGCCGGTGGGACTCACCTGCATACAGAATTTCACATCCTCTACCAAATGGCTCATCATACTGCGATCTTCCTTCAAAAGTGAGTATCCCAGCATGATCACAATGTGCTTCACCTTATGGTCATAGGTCTCGTCATTGTCCACATAATAGCGATACATTCCGTCGGGATCATCGATCACATATTTGACAGGAGCCAGATAGGTGTTGATCATAGAATCAGTAAGCAGGTCGAAATGATCCAGAATGATCAGAATATCATACAAATGCTGAGGCGTACCGATATACCAATCCCACCAGTTGAAGCCCGTCATCAGATGCCACCCATCGGTGCCCTTCCCATAGGTTTGTTTTTCGCCGTAATAATGCTCGTTAAGCCATTTGACGCCATAGAGCAGCTTCGCCTGCACATCCGGATCCTTATAATACTTTGTGCCGTAAGTGCCGTAAGCCAAGGCGATTTGACGCAAATAGTCGTACTCCCTGGTCATATCTGCAGAAGCGGAAATGGCTGTATTGTCCGTATTGCTGTTGTGAAACAGACGTTTTGCATTCCCACTCGTATCCATAATACGCAGGTAATTCTGGGCACGGTAGTCCAGCATATCCAAAAGTCGGCGAATTCGCACGTCCTGTCCATCATTAGACTCATCGCCGCAAATTCGCAAGAACCATTCCTCTCGACCGATTTCCCAATCGCTCCTCGCTGCACCCAGAACGGGATACGGAGGCAGAAGAGAAAGCATGAGGGCAAGAAGCAAAAGGATGCTGAGTAAGCGGATCGAACTTGGCATAAAAATTCCTCCTTATGTGATAAAATGGGCATTTTTCTACTTTTATCCTATCATAACTACCTACCAATTACAATTCCTTTTTTAGGCTATCACCTTTCGTAAGCTTACTACCCAATATGGTATTGCTCGCAAGCAAAAGACTGCACCGTGCGTAGGGGCGAAGCTGTGTCTTCGCCCGAGAAACTACCGAATGGC
>JAGBGB010000343.1 GCA_017936205.1 Oscillospiraceae bacterium | reverse complement strand
TGAACTCCTGTGGGGTGTCGTGCTTTGCAGATTCCTAAGAAACACCGCTTGCCCTGTATGCAGCTACTCATTCATAAAAGGGAAAGCTCGATTCCCACTACACCGTATTGTGCTTGTTCTTCTTTGGAATAGTAGGCTTCCATATCTTTGGGATCCGGGATCTGATTCGGTCCATAGCCCATAGAGGTAGCAGGCAGAGCTTGGAACATTTCATCAAAACTATGGAAAATATGCAATGCCAGAACTTGCGCAAGGATTTTCTGAGATGGGTCTGCCATGTTGGTAAATTCGATTTGATCTCCAGGCTTGAGCTTCTGCCGCTTTTCATCATACAGCCTCAGCTCAATGGTTTTGTACCCTGCACGAATCTTCTCAAAAGGATCTTTTTGTAGCTTCATCTCAACTGTCATGGTAGCACCTCTGCTTCAATCCGGTGATGACCCTCCGCCATTCTCACGGATGTCTTTTTTATAATCTCTTCCTTGATTATTAACATCATAAACGATTCGTTACGAATCGTTTCATCTGAATCAAAATCTATTTGCGGATCAGGTGGTATCGACCCATAACAAGATCAACGATGGTTTGGGTTTTGACACGCATACCGATTTTTGTGATGGTGTTTCGGACCAGTTCCTCTGTAAGCAGCGGATTATACCGGCGGCATTCAGGATATTCGTCTAAGAGGGCATTGAACAGCGAGATCAACAGATCCCCCGCCTTGGGTTTGGAGGGATATCCTCGGGAGATCAATGCCATGTTGTTATCGTAATTAGGAGCAAATCCAAGGAGTTTTCCTGTTTTTGTATCTCGGAGAAGCCCGAAATTGTTGGTGTGGCGGTCGGGATTGGCACAAACGGTGTCCATAAAGAGCAGGCGAATATAATCTGCAATGGCTTCAGGGCATAGTTTTTTCAGAGCTTCCACCACATCCGGATACTCTTCGTTATCCCCCATAAAAGCTGAGGCCGGTTCAAAATTGACGGTTGCGGCATTGGTAAAATCCAAGGATTTGATGCAGCCTTCTCCCCGCTCGTAAACTGCCATATTCATTCCAAGGGCAGTTCCCAACTCATAAACAAAAAGCTCTGAAAACATTTCGTCGTGATTGGCTTTTTTGTACATCCACCATTTGCCTTCCCGAAGCTTCCAGCACTTCTCGAAGCTGCCTACATTTGTTAGCTCCGGAGTTCTGGAACGCTTGCTGTTTGCCGCTCGATTAAAGCTATTATAACTTCCTTTCAAGGCAAGGTTGGAAAAATAATCATCGGCAAACTGAACATCCCTATAGGTAAGGTCGGAGTCAATGGGACGGATCCAGTAGTTATCCGTAATGGTCGCCCCGTTTACATGGATAACCGTAGAAACATCGTCCTTTTCCCCCAGTCGGAGTGCCTTCTTCAACAGGCGGGAATTGGCGCGGTGAGAATCAATCGCTCTGGTTTCCAGCCACAGATCTCCATGAGATACTCGTTTGAGGAAAAGGGGCAACAATGCCTCATTGACGATTCTCAAGCGTCTATTCTCCCATATAGCCACAAGGGTATCACCACTTAAAATTTCATAGTTATCTCTATCCATCCTATACACCTCCCGTTCCTATGGAGCATTGCCGATATGTTCTTATTTTAGACGAAGATTCCCTATTTGTCAATTTCTCTTTTCCTAAAGCCTTCCAACTCTTTCGAGTTTTCGTAAGACAGAAAGTCTCATTTTCTACTGCGACCCTTGACATTGGGGCTCATTTTGAGTAGAATGGCAGTATCACAAACAATTGGAGGTGTCTGTATGGAAGACAAGAAAAAGAAACCCGCCAGATGGAAGAAGATCCTGAAGCGAGTCCTGTTGGGACTATTGATCCTGGTCGTGGTTCTGGCTATCGTTGTTGCGATTTTCGCCACTAAAAATGCCAAGGCTATGAACCGCTGCGTAGATGCTGCCATGGAGGAGCTTCGCAGTCACTACACGGTCACTCCCGTAGATGCCGGCGAATACGAGGATCTGACCCTCTATGGACTGATGAAATTTGATGTAGAACAGTACGAGATCGAGGGCATCGGCAACCTTTCTGTCATGCGAGTGAACATGGGCTTCATGCAGATGTCCACCTTCGTGATCACTCCCCGTGACCGGAATCTCCCCCTTCTCTCCACCGATTATATGTATATTTTCGGGAATCGTACCGCTTATATGGAGTTCTATGATGTAGTTGCACAGAAGGACGAGGCATACAACGCTCTCTTGGCGGATTTGAATGCAGCCATCGGGGAATACGATCATCTGGAGAATGCAGAGTCCACTCCGGCATGGTATGCCCCTCTGCTCACCGTCACCGCATACAAAAACGGCGGCTCCGCAGAAGATCCGGAGCTGACCCGTCTGTTGACGGATTGCCTGGATGTGTATCTGGAGCACGCCAAGACTCTCCCGGAGCTGACCGAGGAGGAGCGTGTGGAAAAGCTGGAGATCACTGTAGACTATACCGACGGTCTGATCGAAAAGGGCGGCATTTCTACGGATGTATTCAAAAGTGCCCTCGGAGATGAGACCACAAAGGACTTCTTCGACAGCGTATTCTTCGGCACTGCCGCAGATTGAGTTTAAATTACATAAAAATGGTGGCTTCCGACTCAGAGGTCACCATTTTTCTGTGTTACAGATCATACTGTTCTCTCGCTACAGGAGAACAGATAATAAAGCTTTGGAGGCAGTTGTGATTCCATACGATTTACATATACACATGATTTTAGATGGGGTGGATTTTCGCAAAGCCATTGGCTCCCATAGGGAGCACCCTTGCGATGCCCTAATTCGATCACGCTTGGAGCAGTACCATGCACAGGGCGTTACCTTCTTACGGGACGGCGGCGATGCTTGGGATGTGAGCCTACGGGCACGGGAGCTGGCGAAGGAATACGGCATCGACTACCGCAGCCCAGCCTTCCCCATCTACAAGAAGGGGCATTACGGCAGCTTTATCGGACGAGGCTTTTCCACCCTCGACGACTACCGCCGCCTGCTGGATGTGCTACACGAAAAGAAGGCGGACTTCGTCAAGCTGATGATTTCCGGTCTGATCGATTTTTCCAGGCCCAATACCCTCACAGAGGAGGGCTTGTCCCATGAGGAGATCTGCCAATTGGTGGAGCTTGCCCACAGGGAGGGCTTTGCCGTGATGCTCCACACCAACGGAGATCGAGCAGCAAATGCTGCTATGGATGCAAAAGGAGACTCCATTGAGCACGGTGCATTTTTCAGCCAAGAAACCCTTCTTCGCATTGCAAAAACCCGCACCCTTTGGGTTCCGACCCTCTCCACAATTGGAAATCTGATCGGCTGCGGCCGCTATCCCGATGCTGTGCTTCAGCCTCTACTCCGCAAGCAGCAGGAAAATGTTGCTCTCGTTGCACAAAAGGGCGGTCTTATTGGCTTAGGAACCGATGCCGGTGCCTACTGTGTCCCACACGCAGAAGCCATCTCCCACGAACGCCACTACTTGAGCAGCATCCCCGATCTCCTCCTCCACGCTGCCGCTGACTTCGTCCGTTCAAAGTTTTGCCCCAACCACTGATCCCCGATAGATACATCGGTGCATAGGGATAGCTGAGACCTTAATTATAAAAACTCCTGCCGAGTATGAGACAACTACTCACATTCGGCAGGAGCTTTTTCTTGATTTCCATAAGTCTTTCCGGTAATTCTCACCTGCAACAAGCCTCGATCATAGCTTGCAGTGCAGCGACGGTCTGTTCCAGAGGCAGAGAAGGGCTACCCTGTTGAGGGAGCCATGGTACATGGATGAAGCCCACACGGGTCTGAGTCTCGTCAAAGGTATGCAGCAGAGTATACAATACATCGTTGCAAACAAAGGCCCCGGCACTGTTGGATACTGTGGCAGGGAGACCTTGGGCTTGGGCAGCCTGCTCCATCGTCATAACATCCACAGTGGAAAAATAGGCAGCAGGACCCTCAGGGATTACTCGTTCCCCTCTGGGTTGGTTCCCCATATTATCCGGAATCCTTGCATCCCGAATGTTGACAGCGATCCGTTCCGGTGTCACTGCACTGCGCGTCCCTGCCTGCCCGATGCATAGGATCAGCTCCGGCTTGAGATCATGGGCAACAGCCAATACAGCCCGTGCTCCTTCTCCAAATACGGTAGGGATTTGCAGCTTGTACAGAGTATAGTCCCCCACCTGCTCCGGAAGCAGCTTCACTGCCTCCCATGCAGGATTGATGGTCTCCCCGCCGAAAGGATCAAAACCGGTGATCAATAGCTTCTTCATCATTTGCAAACTCCTATTCTCAGCATAAATATATGCAAGCTCATGTTGACAAAACAGATTTCCCATATTTATTTTACCTTCCTCATTCGTATCCGTCAAGAAAAACTATAGATCCAAGCAGATTGATATTTGACCGCTCAGCACAATCACATTTAAACCAAAGCCAAGTGCAACCTCCTCTCTTACTCTGCACAGAATCCCTGTCAGTTTGAGCCAAATTCCGATTTGTCGAACAGTTTAATTTACCCCTTCGTAGGGGCGCGCATTGCGCGTCCGGTTCATGGCGGAACGGCATGAATACAAAAACCACCGAAAATGATGTATTTTTCCTAAAATCGCAATATTTTTC
>JAGBGB010000342.1 GCA_017936205.1 Oscillospiraceae bacterium | reverse complement strand
TGGGGCTGGGAGCCCTGTACCATCAGAGATATTAAGGTATACCGCCCTACCAATAACAGCCTGTCCTCCGGGCAGGTGCTCCACTGCCCCTATTCCTATGAGAAGGCAGCCCTCATCGTGCGAGAGATGGCAGATGCCCTTTCTCTGGATCTGGTGGATAAGGGGCTTGTAACGGATCAGCTTGTGCTGACCATCGGCTACGATCGGGAGAGCCTGCGAGATGGGGAGTACAGGGGAGCGGTGGTACTGGATCACTACGGTAGAGCAGTGCCCAAGCACGCCCACGGAACGGTGAATCTCAGCCGCTGCTGCTCCTCCACCAAGCTGATCATGGACGGGATAATGGAGCTGTATAAACGGATCGTGGATCCTCAGCTTCTCATTCGTCGGATCAATCTGACCGCTGCCCGTGTGATCCCCAGAGAGAGCACCATGCCCAAGGAACTGCAGCTCAGCCTCTTCGAGGATCCGCAGCAGGAAGAAGAACAGCAGCAAACCGCCCAACTGGAACGGGAGCTGCGACGGCAGCAGGCGGTTCTGCAGATTCGGAAGAAGTTCGGCAAGAATGCTATTCTCAAGGGTATGAACCTACAGGAGGGCGCTACTGCTGCAGAACGGAACCAACAGATCGGCGGCCATAAGGCATAGGAGGGATCGTATATGCGTGGAAAATATGATGATATTATAGATCTGCCTCACCCGACCTCTCCCAGACATCCACGGATGCGGATGATCGACCGAGCTGCCCAATTCTCTCCCTTCTCTGCCCTCACAGGCTATGAGGATGCCATTGAAGAAAGCGGCCGCCTGACACAGGGGGAGATCGAGTTAGACGACCATGCCCGAGAGCAGCTGGATCGGCAGCTGCGCTTCCTCCATGACCATGAGGAACACAGACCTACGGTGCTTGTGACCTACTTCCTTCCCGACCTTCGGAAGGAGGGGGGAGCTTATATCGAGATACAGGACTCCGTGCTCCGTGTGGATCCGCAGAAACAGCTCCTTGTTTTTGAAGATCGCAGCATTCCTATGGGAAGTATTCTGCAGCTGCGGATCCTCCGGGACAAGAAATTGGGAGAAATGGAAAAATAAATGTTGAAAAATAGGAGAACTTCGTATATAATGCTCATATAGGCAGTTTTGGCTGTCAGGAAAGGAGTATAGACAATATGGATATCAAGAAGAAAATCACCGAGATTGTAGATCAGATCAAGTCCAACCCTTCCCTGAAGGAAGACTTTACCAAGGATCCCGAGAAGACCATCGAGAAGCTGCTGGGCGTAGATATCCCCGACGGCATTGCCGATAAGGTCATAGACGGTGTGAAGGCACAGCTCACCGGCGATAAGCTCTCCGGCATCGTAGGTAAGATCAAGGATCTGTTCTGATCCCCACGAGAGGTATGAAATACAGACCCTCACAGGTCTGGAAAAAAATAAATAGGAGATGTTACTATGGGTAAATTTGTAATTCGCAAGACCAACACCGGCATTAAGTTCGATCTGAAGGCAGGCAACGGCGAAGTGATTGCAACCTCCGAGGTTTACGAGAGCGAGGCAGCTTGCCGCAAGGGCATCGAGAGCGTTATGAAGAATGCTCCCATCGCCAATGTAGAGGATCAGACCGTAGAAGAGATCGTTGCTGCAAAGTGCCCCAAGTTCGAGATGTACACCGACAAGGCAGGGGAATTCCGCTTCCGCCTGAAGGCAACCAACGGCCAGATCATCGCTGTCAGCGAAGGCTATAAGGCAAAGCCCTCCTGCGAGAACGGCATTGCCTCCGTCCGCAAGAACGCTGCCGAAGCCGAGGTCGTAGAGATCTGATCCGCCCATTTCCATAGGAACCAAACCTGCTGTGCCCCCTCAAGGCCACAGCAGGTTCTTTGTGCGCCCGGTGAGCGCACGTTCTATAGGGTGAAAGTCCCGAAGCCGCCCGGTAGTGGGAAGGTTTAGCCAAAGGCAAGGGTGTCCATCGTGAGGTGGAATCTGAAGAAAGCCGGATTTTAGGAGTTAAAAGGTCTCCTA